>JAJYGY010000064.1 GCA_021790555.1 bacterium | reverse complement strand
GTGGCCGAGCTGGACCGCCAGGCCGGGCGCCTGCGCCAGGCGAGGGCAGACGTGGCCGTGGGCATGATCTCCGGCGCCGTGGGCACCTTCGCCCACCTGGACCCGCGGGTCGAGGAGATCACCTGCGGGATCCTGGGCCTGAAGCCCGATCCGGCCACCAACCAGACCCAGAGCCGCGACCGCCACGCCCACTTCCTTTCGGTGCTGGCGGGCGTCGGCTCCTCGCTGGAAAAATGGGCCACCGAAATCCGCAACCTGCAGCGCACCGAGATCCTCGAGGCCGAGCAGTACTTCGCGCCGGGGCAGAAGGGCTCCTCGGCCATGCCCCACAAGCGCAACCCCATGCTGGCCGAGAGGGTGGCGGGCCTGGCCCGCGTGCTGCGCGGCAACGCCCTGGCCGGCCTGGAAAACGTGGCCCTCTGGCACGAGCGCGACATCACCCATTCGTCGGTGGAACGCATCCTCTTCCCGGACTCCTGCGCCCTGCTGGACTACATGCTGGACCGCTTCACCTTCCTGATGGAAAAACTGCTGGTCTACCCGGGCAACATGCGGCGCAACCTGGACTCCACCGGCGGCCTGGTCTATTCGCAGCGGGTGCTGCTGGCCCTCACGGAGGGGGGCCTGGCCCGCGAGGAGGCCTACAAGATCGTGCAGGACAACGCCATGGCCGTGTGGAACGCGCGGCAGTCCGGGGACACGGCCTCGCCGGACTTCAGGGCCCGCCTGGCGGCCGATCCGCGCGTGGGACGGGTCCTGAAGGCCCGCGACCTGGACGCGCTCTTCGACCCCGGATTTTTCGTCAGGAACGTGGACAAAATTTTCAGGCGCCTGGGCATTTGAAGCCCGCCATGCTTGGAGGGACGATGATACTCGCGAAGATTCATGTGACTCTCAAGAAGTCCGTGCTGGACCCGCAGGGCGTGGCCATCTCCGAGGCCCTGCACAGCATGGGCTATCCCCACGTGGAATCGGCCCGGCTGGGGAAATACCTGGAACTGAGGCTGGACGACCGGGGCAGGTCGAAGAACGAACTTCAGGCCCAGGTGAAGGACATGTGCGAGCGCCTGCTGGCCAACACGGTCATCGAGCACTACGAATTCGAACTGCAGGCCATCCCCTCCTGAGGATTCCATGCGCTTTTCGGTCCTCACCTTTCCCGGCTCCAACTGCGACCACGACTGCTGGCACGCCCTGAAGAACGTGCTCAGGCAGAAGGTGGACCTGGTCTGGCACAAGGAGGCCCGCCTGCCCCAGGGCACGGACTGCGTGGTCGTTCCGGGCGGATTTTCCTACGGCGACTACCTGCGTTGCGGAGCCATCGCCCGCTTCTCGCCGGTGATGGCCGCGGTGAGGGCCCACGCCGGCCGGGGAGGCCTGGTCATCGGCATCTGCAACGGCTTCCAGATCCTCACCGAATCGGGCCTGCTTCCCGGCGCGCTGCTTAGAAACCGCTCCCTCAAGTTCCTGTGCGAGACGGTGCACCTGCGCGTGGAAAACGCCTCCACCCCCTTCAGCCGCCTTGCCCGGGGGGGCCGGGTGCTGGCCGTGCCCATCGCCCACGGCGAGGGCAACTACACCTGCGACGCCGAGACCCTGCGCCACCTGGAGGACCGGGGCCAGGTGGTCTTCCGCTACTGCGAGGAGGACGGCGCGGTGACGCCGCGCGCCAACCCCAACGGCTCGCTGGAAAACATCGCCGGCATCGTCAACCAGGCCGGCAACGTGCTGGGCATGATGCCCCACCCCGAGCGGGTCTGCGAAACCGAAATGGGCGGCACGGACGGCAGGCTCATCTTCGAATCCATGCTGGACGCGCTGACGGCCAAAGGCTGACAAGGATCGGCGCGGCCTTTTATCCCTCAACCCCAGGGTTGCCACCGTGAAAAACAAAAAGCTCCTGAAATCCGCCGGCGAGGGTTCTCCGCGATCCGCGGCCCGAAATCCGGGAGTAGTCGCCTCCGCCCTTCCCTCCCCCCATCCTTCCGACGTGCCCATCACGCCCAAGGTGGTGAAGGAGCACGGCCTCACCGCCGGGGAATACCGGAACATCCTGAAGATCCTGGGCCGCAAGCCCACCTACACGGAGCTGGGCATCTTCTCGGTGATGTGGTCGGAGCACTGCTCCTACAAGACCTCCAAGCCCCTGCTGAAGGGCTTCCCCACCAGGGGGCCCCAGGTGCTGCAGGGGCCGGGCGAGAACGCCGGGGTGGTGGACATCGGCGGGGGCTTCGGCGTCTGCTTCAAGATCGAGTCGCACAACCACCCCTCGGCCATCGAGCCCTACCAGGGCGCGGCCACCGGGGTGGGCGGCATCCTGCGCGACGTCTTCACCATGGGCGCGCGGCCCATCGCCTGCCTGGATTCCCTGCGCTTCGGCGACCCCAAGGACCCCCACGTCAGGAACCTGATCAAGGGCGTGGTGGCCGGCATCGGCGGCTACGGCAACTGCGTGGGCATCCCCACGGTGGCGGGCGAGACCGTCTTCGACGACGTCTACCGCGAGAACTGCCTGGTCAACGCCATGGCCGTGGGCCTGCTGCGGGCCGACCGCATCGCCCGGGGCACGGCCTCCGGGCTGGGCAACCCCATCATCTACATCGGCTCCACCACCGGCCGCGACGGCATCCACGGCGCCACCTTCGCCTCGGTGGAGCTCAGCGAGCAGTCGGGAGAGCGCCGCAGCGCCGTGCAGGTGGCCGATCCCTTCATGGAAAAGCTGCTGCTGGAAGCCACCCTGGAGCTGGTCGCCAGCGGCCTGCTGGTGGGCATCCAGGACATGGGCGCGGCCGGGCTGACCTCCTCGTCGGTGGAGATGGCCTTCCGCGGCGGCGCCGGGGCCGAGATCGACGTTTCGCTGGTGCCCAAGCGCGAGAGCGGCATGGCCCCCTACGAGGTGATGCTTTCGGAATCACAGGAGCGCATGCTGCTGGTGGCCAGGAAGGGCAAGGAGAAGGGCGTGCTGAAGATCCTTGAGAAGTGGGGCCTGCACGCCGCCGTGGTGGGGCGCGTCACGGGCGACGGCCGCCACAAGGTCTTCGAGGGCGGGCGCCTCGTCTCAAGCATCCCGGTGAAGCCCCTGGCCGACGACCACCATCCGCTGTTTCCCAGGGCCCACCGGCCGGAAAAGCGCCCGGCCTACCTGGCCAAGACGCGGGCCTTCAAGCTCCGCTCCGTCCCCGAGCCGAAGGACTACGGGGAGGCCTTCTGGAAGCTGTGGTCCGGGCCCAACCTGGCCGGAAAGGGGTGGATCTGGCGCCAGTACGACCACATGGTGCGCACCAACACCCTGGTGCTTCCCGGCTCGGACGCGGCCCTTCTGAGGGTGAAGGAGAACGGCTCGGCCATCGCCCTGGCCGTGGACGGAAACGGCCGCTACTGCTACCTGGACCCCTTCGTGGGCGGCATGATCGCGGTGGCCGAGGCCGCCCGCAACGTGGCCATGTCCGGCGCCCGGCCCCTGGCCTGCACCGACTGCCTCAACTTCGGCAACCCCGAGGACCCGGAGATCATGTGGCAGTTCCACCAGGCCGTGAAGGGCATGGCCGAGGCGGCCCAGGCCCTGGGCACGCCGGTGGTCTCGGGCAACGTCAGCCTTTACAACGAAAGCCCCCGGCGCGCCGTCGACCCCACCCCGGTGGTGGGCGTGCTGGGCCTGCTGAAGCCCGTCCAGGGGCGCCTGCGCTGGGCCTCCCAGTGGTTCCAGCGCGGGGGCGACGCCGTCTACCTGGCCGGCGAGACGCGCGAGGAGCTGGGCGGCAGCGAATACCTGGCCCGCCTGCACGGCCTGAAGGCCGGCCAGCCCCCGGCCCTGGACCTGCGCCGCGAAAAGGCCCTGCAGGAATTCGTCATCCGGGCCGTGGGGCGGGGCCTGCTGGCCTCGGCCCACGACCTTGCCGACGGGGGCCTGCTGGCGGCCCTGGCCGAATCCTGCGTGCGCGGGGCCAGGCGGGGCAGCCCGGCCCTGGGAGCCCGGGTGGCCCTGGCCGGGTCCATCCGCATGGACGCCCTGCTCTTCGGGGAAAGCCAGTCGCGGGCCCTGCTTTCCTGCCGCCCGGGGGACTCCGCGGCCCTGGAATCCCTGGCCCGCCGCCTGCGGGTGCCCTTGAAGCGCCTGGGCGAGGTGGGGGGATCCTCGCTGCGCGTGGAGGCCTCCGCGCCCGGGCGCCAGGTTCGCCTTGATTTGCCGGTTTCCGAAGTGGAAAATGTCCATGACAAGGCTTTCCCTTCCCTGATGGGCGAGGAATCCCTGTAGCGCCGTCGCACCCATTCAGCACCTTCAAGCGGGGAGGATCCCATGCCGGAAGAACCATCCGAGCAGGACTGGACGCAGGCCGAAACCGATTCCGGCGAGGACAAGCCCCGCGAAGCCTGTGGCGTCTTCGGCATCTGGGGGCACCCCGAGGCCTCCAAGATGACCTACCTGGGCCTCTACGCCCTGCAGCACCGCGGCCAGGAAAGCTGCGGCATCGCCGCCTCCAACGGGGAGCAGGTCGCCAGCTTCCGCAAGATGGGCCTGGTGGCCGAGGCCTTCGGCGAGGAGGAGTTCTCGCGCCTGCGCGGGCACCTGGCCATGGGGCACGTGCGCTACTCCACCACCGGCTCCTCGGCCATCCGCAACGCCCAGCCCATCACCGTGGACTACGCCCGCGGCAGCCTCTCCATGGCCCACAACGGAAACCTGACCAACGCCGCCCTGCTGCGCAGCGAGCTGGAGGCCTACGGATCCATCTTCAGCACCACCTCGGACACCGAGGTCATCGTCCACCTGATCGCCCGCAGCCAGGAGGCCCGCTTCATCGACGGGGTGGTGTCGTCGCTGAAGAAGGTGGAGGGCGCCTACTCCCTGCTGATCATGAACGAGAAGCAGCTCATCGGGGTGCGCGACCCCCACGGCTTCCGCCCCCTGTGCCTGGGCCGGCTGGGCGAATCCTACCTGCTGGCCTCCGAGACCTGCGCCTTCGACATCATCGACGCCGAGTACCTGCGAGACGTCGAGCCGGGCGAGATGATCGTCATCGACAAGTACGGCATGCAGTCCTTCAAGCCCTTCGCCCCGGCCCGCCACGCCCTGTGCGTCTTCGAGTTCATCTACTTCTCCCGGCCCGACAGCTACATCTACAACACGCCGGTGCAGAAGGTGCGGCGGGCCCTGGGACACGCCCTGGCCAAGGAATCCCCCGTGCCCGCCGACCTGGTGGTGCCCGTGCCCGACTCGGGGGTCTGCGCCGCCATCGGCTATTCCGAGGAGAGCGGCATCCCCTTCGAGATGGGGCTCATCCGCAACCACTACGTGGGCCGCACCTTCATCGAGCCCAGCCAGGCCATCCGCGACTTCGGCGTCAAGATCAAGCTCAACGCCGTGCGCCAGGTGCTGGAAGGCAAGCGGGTGGTGGTGGTGGACGATTCGGTGGTGCGCGGCACCAGCATGCGCAAGATCGTCAAGATGCTGCGCAAGGCCGGGGCCAGCGAGGTGCACCTGCGCATCTCCTCGCCGCCCACCACCCACCCCTGCTTCTACGGAATGGATTTCCCCACCCGCAACGAGCTGGTGGCCGCCACCCACACCCAGGACGAGATCGCCAAGTACCTGCGCGTGGATTCGCTGGCCTACCTCTCGGTGCCGGCCATGATGAAGGCCGTGGACATGCCCGAGGAGGAGTTCTGCAAGGCCTGCTTCGACGGCAAATACCCCGTCGGCCTGGACGCCAGCTCGCTGGCCGAAGGCGACAAACTGGCCCTGGAAGCCGCGGCCAAGTGCTCTTAGGCGGATGGAACCGGCCATGAAAATCCCCATCTCTTTCGACTCGACGCGGATCCAGGATTTCTGCCGGCGACACCACGTCCGCCGGCTGGCCTTGTTCGGGTCCGTCCTGGGCGAACGGTTCAGCGCGGAAAGCGACGTGGACGTCCTGGTGGAATTCGAACCCGGAAGGGCCCCCGGTTACCTTTCCCTGGCGGGCATGGAATCGGAGCTTTCCGGCATCCTCGGCCGCAAGGCGGACCTCCGGACCCCCCGCGAGCTCAGCCCTTATTTCCGCCAGGAAGTGCTTTCGGAAGCCCTGGTCCAGTATGAAAAGGGATGACGCCATCCGCCTGCGCCACATCCTGGACGCGGCCTCCGAGGCCCTGTCCTTTTCCACCGGCAAGTCCAGGGAGGACCTGGAGGCCGACCGCAAGCTGTCGCTGTCCCTTGTGAAGGAAATTGAGATCATCGGCGAGGCCGCCTCGAAGGTCGGCGAGACCACCAAGGCGGCCCTTCCCCGGCTTCCCTGGGGCCAGATGGTCTCCATGAGAAACAGGCTGGTCCACGCCTATTTTGACGTCGACCATGAAATCGTCTGGAACACGGTGGTCCAGGAGCTTCCCCCGTTGATCGCCGAGATCCGTGCCGCATTGGAAGCCGAACCCCAATAATTTCAGGAGGCTCTTTTGCCCAAGTCCGTCACCTACCGCGACGCCGGCGTGGATATCGACGCCGGCACCGAGGCCGTGCAGCTGATGAAAGGCTACGTGCGTTCCACCTTCAACCGCCAGGTGCTGGGAGACCTGGGTTCCTTCGGCGGGCTGTTCGAGTTCGACAAGGCCAGCTACAAAAAGCCCGTGCTCGTCTCCTCCACCGACGGCGTGGGCACCAAGATCAAGGTGGCCGTGGCGGCCGGGCGTTTCGACACCATCGGGCAGGACCTGGTCAACCACTGCGTCAACGACATCCTGGTGCAGGGCGCCCGGCCGCTCTTCTTCCTGGACTACGTGGCCATGGGCGTGCTGGAGCCGGTTCGCATCGCCCAGGTGGTCAAGGGGCTGGCCCAGGCCTGCCGCGAACAGGAAACCGTGCTGATCGGGGGGGAGACGGCCGAAATGCCGGGGCTCTACGCTCCCGGCGACCTGGACCTGGCCGGCACCATCGTGGGCGTGGTGGAGAAGGAAAAGGTGATCAACGGCCGGGGCATCAAGCCGGGCGACCTGCTGGTGGGCCTGCCCTCCAACGGGCTGCACACCAACGGCTATTCGCTGGCCCGCAAGGTGCTGCTGGAGGTCAAGGGATACGGACTGTCGGAGCGCGTGGCTCCCCTGAAGGAAAGCCTGGCCGACGCCCTGCTGAAGCCCCACCGCTGCTACGCCGGGCCCGTGCTGGCCCTGCTGGACAAGTTCCCCATCGAGGGCATCGCCCACATCACCGGGGGCGGGTTCACCGACAACATCCCCCGGGTGCTCCCCGAAGGCTGCCAGGCCCGCATCGAGCGGGGCACCTGGCCCGTGCCCCCCATCTTCGACCTCATCGTCAAGGCCGGCCAGGTGCCCGAGGAGGACGCCGCGCGTGCGCTCAACATGGGCATCGGCCTGGTGCTGGTGCTGCGCCCCTCCAAGGCCAAGGGCGTGATGTCCGCCCTGAAGAAGATGGGCGAGGCCGCCTACCTGATCGGGGAGATCGTCAAGGGCGAGAAGAAGACGGTGCTGGTCTGACCCTCCGGCCCCGACCCCCATGCGCCCCGCCGCCCCATTCTGGATCCTCCTCGCCTCGGGCCTGCTCGTCATCCTGCTTCCGGCCTTCGGCCTGCTGGACCTGAAGCTGGCCGCGGCCCAGGCCGGCGCCTTCGCCGGCCTGGGCTGGCTGGGCCTCTCGGCCCTGGCGGGCCGGCCCCCGCGCCTCGCCGCGCGTCCCCTCAGGGACCTGCTCCCCTGGGCCGCCTTCGCCTTCCTGCTGCTTGTCTCCTGGAACCTCTCCCCTTATCCCCAGGCGGGCGGCCGCGCCGTGCTGTTCCAGGCCTCGATGATGCTGGCCGGGCTGCTGGCCTGGATGTCCCCGCCCGGCCCCCGCCAGCGGCGCCTGCTTTCCGCGCTGTGGACGGCGGCCCTGGCCCTGGCCTGCCTCTACGCCCTGTCCCAGCGCCTGGGCTTGGACCCCAGCGCGGCCTACCGCCTGGCCGGCAGCCGGGCCCGGCCCATGTCCACTTTCGGCAACCCGGACTTTTTGGCCGCCTTCCTGTGCGTGGCCTGGCCCCTGGCGCTGGCCGCCCCCCTGTCCCGGCCGAAGCGGGCCGCCGTCCTTTTCCTGGCCCTGGCGGCCCTGCTGCTCACCCGCAGCCGGGCCGGCCTCGTGGCCCTGGCCGCCCAGGCCCTGGCCCTGGGCCTGGTGTGGCTGTGGCGCTGGAACTCCCCGCCCAGGGCCAAGGCGCGCGCCCTGGCCCTGGGGGTCCTTGCCGCGGCCTTGCTGGCGGGCCTGGCCTGGCTGGCCCTGCCGCGCTCCATGCTGCTGCGCCCCACCCTCCGCCTGCCCCTGTGGGAAGGCACCCTGGGGCTTTGCCTGAAGAGGCCCTGGCTGGGCTGGGGCCCGGGCAGCTTCGTGCTGGGATTTTCCCAGCACCTGCCCTCCTCCCTGGCACCGGCCCTTGCGGCGAGCAACCAGTTCGCCGAAGACCCCCACGATTTCATCCTCAGCCTGCTGTGGCAGGGAGGCCTGGCCCTGCTGGCGGCCTTCTGCGCCGTGCTGGCCGGCGCCTTCCTGGCCTGGCGCCGCCGGCTGTCCCGGCAGCCCCCGCTGGCGCGGCCCTCCGAAATGCCCGAAGGCGCCCTCTGGGAACTGGCACTGGCCCTGGGCCTGGCCGGCCTCCTGGTCCAGAACCTTTTCGACCGCAACCTTTTCACCGCCGGCTCGGCCTTCTTCCTGTGGACCTTCCTCGGCTGGACCGATGCCGCCAGCCCCTCCGGGGCTGGCGGCATCGCCTCAGTCTCTGACCGGGGCCGGGCCGCCCTGCCCAGCCCCTCCGGGGCTGGCGGCATCGCCCCGGGCTCTGTCCGGGGCCGGGCCGGGTCGGCCCTGGCCCGGCTGGCGGGCCTGGCGCTTCTCCTGGTCTCGGCCTGGGGCCTGTGGCAGGCCGCCCGGCCGCTGGTGGCCTCGGTCAGGCTGCGCTCGCAGCCGGATTTCCTCAACCAGGACGCCGCCAGGGCCGGCCAGGACGAGGCCGCCGCGCGCGGCCTTCTGGCCTCCCGGCCGGACGATCCGGCGGCCTGGTCCCAGCTGGGCCAGGCCCTGGCGCGGCAGCGCCGATTCCAGGAGGCGGCCCGCGCCTACGGCCAGGCCCTGCGGCTGGACCCCGGGTCGGAAACCGCGGCCATCAACCAGGGCAACTGCTACTTCGAGACGGGGGCCTTCCAGGCGGCCGAGGAATCCTACCGCCGCGCCCTGTCCGTCAATCCCCGCAGCGTGGACGCCCACTTCGACCTGGGGTACGCCTATTTCTACCAGCGCCGCCTCAAGCCGGCCGTGGCCGAATTCAACGCCGTGCTCAGGCTCGACCCGGGCAACGCCAAGGCCATGAAGATGAAGGAAGAAATCCTGCAGTAGGGAAGGCGCCCGTCCCTACCCGCTTTGGTGCCGTGATGGATTCCCATCCCTTTTCCCGCCCGTCCCGGGTTCCGGCCCTGCTTCGGAAGGCCCAGGCCGCGGTGTTCCTGGCCGGAGGCCTGGCCCTGACGGCCGCCCTGGATCCGCGCGCGGCCGATCCGCTCAAGGTCAAGACCGCCCTCTTCGTCCTGTCCGCGGCCCTGCTGGCCGCGCTGGGCCTGGCGCGCCTGGCCTGGGGCCCGCGGCCGGAACTGCCCCCCCGCCGCCTCCTGGCGGTGGCGGGCGCGCTGCTGGCCTGCCTGGCCGCCTCGGCCCTGTTTTCGCCCTCGCGGCCCCTGGCGTGGCGGGGCTGGCTGGCCTGGGCCCTGGTGGCCCTGGAATTCCTGGCCCTTTTCGACGCCCTGGCAGAGCCCTGGTTCCGGGGCCTTGTGACCGACGGGCTGCTTGTGTGCCTGGCCCTGGCCGAGGCCTGGGGCCTGCTTCAGGGACTGGGACTGGACCCCACGTCCTGGCAGTCCGTGGTGGGGCGCGACTTCGGGGGCAGGCTGGCCGCCTGTTTCGGCAACCCCAACTTTTTCGCCGGTTTCCTGGTGCTGCTGCTCCCCCTGGCGGGATGGCGGGCCCTGCTTGGCCGTTCCTGGAGGCGCGGCGCCGGGGCCCTGCTGCTGGCCGGCGCCGTGCCGCTGGCCTTCCATACCGGCTGCAAGGCCGCGGTGACGGCCATGGCCCTGCAGTTCCTCACCCTGGGCCACCTGGCCTGGCATTCCGACCTGGAAAGGCCGCGGCGCCGGCGTTTCCTTGCGTGGTGGGCCGGCTCGGGCCTGCTGCTGGCCCTGGCGTCCCTGCTGCTGCTGGCCCCCGTCCTGCGCCAGCGCTTCGCGCGCGCCTTTTCCGCCCAAAACCCCTCGGTGACCTTCCGCCTGACCACCTGGGCCGGCGCCTGGAGGATGGCCGAAGCCCGGCCCCTGCTGGGCTTCGGCCCCAACACGTTTTCGGCCCGCTATCCGGCCTTCCGCCCGGCCGTGGCCATGAAAACCCAGGAGCAGCATTCCTACGAGGTGACCGCCCCGGAAAACTGGCCCCTGCAGGTGCTGGACGAAGGAGGCCTGGCCGGGCTGGCCCTTTTCTGCCTGCTTTTGTGGATGCTGCTGAAGCCCCTCTGGGATTCCTCCCACCGCCTGGGGACGCGTCCCGGCGAGGCCGGCCCGGCCGCCTTCCTGCTGCTGGGCCTGGGCGGAAGCCTGGCCATGAACCTGGCGGCCTGGGACCTCTTTCTTCCGGGAACCTGGTGGTTCTTCACCGCCCTGCTTGCCCTGGCCGCGCGGGCGGGCCTTCCGGCGCCCGCCCGCCCCCGGGGAAGGGGCCTGCCCGCCCCGGCCGGGGGCGCCCTGGCGCTGGCCCTGGTGCTGGCGGCCCTTTGCGCGGGCGCGCGGGCCTGGAACTGGGCCCGCTCCAGTTCCCTGCTGTGGCGGGCCGAGGCGGTTTCCAGGTCCGGCGCCTTCGACCGGGCCCTGCCACTGTACCATGCCAGCCTGGACCTCGACCCGCTGAACCTGGAGGCGCGCTACTTCCTGGGATGCGACCTGCTCGACCGGGGAGGGAGGGAGGACCTGGTCCGGGCCGGGGAATGCTTCCAGAAGCTTTCCGCGCTGGCGCCGGACTATGTGCTGCTGAGGGACAAGGAGGCGGGGCTGGAATGGAAGGAAGGGGACACGGCGGGGGCCGAGGCGAACTGGCGGGCCATGATGGCGCTGGACCCCTACTACCTGCCCGCGCCCCAGGAACTGGCCCGGATGCTGTGGGGGCAGGGCAGGACTCAGGAGGCGGAGGAGGTGCTGCGCCGGGCCCTGGCCGACAACCCCGGGGATTCCGGCCTGGAACAGAACCTGGGGGTGCTGCTTGCCGGGGAGGGCAAGGAGGGCCAGGCCCTGGCCCTGTACCGGGGAATCCTGGAGCAGGACCCGGCCGACCGCGGGGCGCGCTACAACATGGCCGTGATCCTGTGGAGGACCGGCCGGAAATCCGAGGCGCGCGCGCAGACCAGGGCCCTGCTGAAACTCCACCCAGGGGACCCCGGAGGCGAGGCTTTGGCCAAAAAACTGGGTTTGTGAGGCCGGTCAGCTGGCCGCCACCCAGTCGAGGCCTTCGAGCAGGCCATGGCGGGAACACCAGTCCCGGATGACCTGCCGGGCCCCGGGCGCGCCGACGCAGGCGATCAGGGGGGCCGGCAGGGGAAGGCGGACCTCTTCGGCCGCCAGGACCGGCACCCCATGCATGGACGTGGGCCGGCCCCGGCCCGCCTGGCCCACCGCGAAGAAGATGTCCGCGCCTTCGGCCTTCAGCAGCCGGGCCAGCAGCCGGGCCCGGTCCCCCGCGCCCCACAGCACGCAGGGCCGGCCCTTGAGGAACAGGCGGACAAGGAAACGCGCCTTCAGCCCGAAGAAGGCCTGCCGGCCGTAGCGGGCGTGCCCGCGCGAATGGCGCCGGCCGTGGTCCCTCCAGCGCAGCAGGGTCTCCGGCACCCTGCCCAGGCGGATTCCCGCCTCCACGGCCCGCAGCAGGAAATGGTAGTCCTCGGGAAAGCCCTCGTCCGGGTAGCCCGACAGCCGCCCGTAGACCTCCCGCCGCGCCATCCACCCCGGGTGGGGCAGCGGGCATTCGACGAACAGTTCCCTCGCCAGGTCCTCCGCGTCCACGATCGAATCCAGCCAGGCCTGGTAGGCGCGGTACCCCCCGCTCAGGCCCCCCTCGGCGAACAGCTCCACCCCGCAGCCGGCCAGGCCCAGGCCCGGGTCGGCCTCCAGGAAGGCGGCCTGGGCGCGCAGGCGGCCGGGCAGGCAGAGGTCGTCGGCGTCCATGCGCGCCACCAGGTCCCCCCGGCAGGCCCGCAGGCCGAAGTTCAGCGCGTCCGGCAGGCCCCCCCCGGAAAAGGCCAGGCGCCGGAAGCGGGGGTCCCGGTCCTGCCATTGCGCCAGAAGCTCCCCGCCGCCGTCGCGGCTGCCGTGGTCCACGCACAGGACCTCGAAATCGTCGAAGGTCTGGGCCTGCAGGCTGGCCAGCGCCCCGGGAAGGAAAGGCATGGCGTCCCGGACCGGCATCAGGACGGAAATTTTAGGCATGGGATCAGATTTCGCGGCGCCCGGCGAAGGCCCGGGCAAGGGTCAGGTCGTCGGTGAATTCCAGGTCGCCGCCCAGGGGCAGCCCCGAGGCCAGGCGGGTGACGCGGATGCCCGAGGGCTTGATCAGCCTGGCCAGGTACAGGGCCGTGGCCTCGCCTTCCACGTCGGGGTTGGTGGCCAGGATGACCTCCCTCACCGGGGCGTCGGAAAGGCGCTTGAGCAGTTCGCGGATCTTGAGGTCCTCCGGACCGACGCCGTTGAGGGGGGAAAGGGTTCCCAGCAGGAGGTGGTACAGGCCCTTGAACTCGCCGGTGCGCTCGATGGAGGCGGCGTCCTTGGGTTCCTCCACCACGCAGATCTGGGCCTGGTCCCGCGAAGGGTCGCGGCAGACCTGGCAAAGCTCCTGGTCCGAAAGGTTGAAGCAGCGGCCGCAGGCGCGGGTGCTGGAATGCAGCTCGGCCAGGCCCCGGGCCAGGGCCTGGGCCCGCGCCGGTTCGGCGCGCAGCAGGTGGAAGGCCAGGCGCTGGGCGGTCTTGCCGCCCACGCCGGGAAGCCGCGAAAGCTCCTCCACCAGCCTGAGGAAACCTGAAGGGTAGGAAATCATGGGAAGGCTTTCCGTGGTTTATCCCGGGGACCCGGGCGCGCCGGGTTTCAGAAGGGGAGCTTGAATCCGCCGGTGATCTTGCTCATCTCCGCGTTGGCCATGTCCTGGGCCTTCTGCAGGGCCTGGTTGGCAGCGGCCAGCACCAGGTCCTCCAGCATGGCCGCGTCGCCGCCCTTGGCCAGTTCCGGGTCGATCGAAATCTTCTTCAACTGCAGGTCCCCGCCCGCCACCGCCTTCACCGCGCCTCCGCCGGCCGTGGCCTCGCACTCGCGCAGGGCCAGTTCCTCCTTCATCTTGGCCATGCGGGCCTGCATCTGCTGGGCCTGCTTCATCAAATTTCCCATGTTCCCCATGCCGCCGAAATTCATGCTGTTTTCTCCTTCCGAGCCGTGTCGAAGGGTCCCTCAAATTTTCTTGATTTCCACGATCTCCGCGTCGAACATCTCCTGCACCTTCTTCAGCATGGGCTCCTTGCTGAGCAGCTCCTGCACCTCCTCCGGGCTGGGCCTGCCGCCCCGGTCGCGGCCCTCCGGCGCCTTGGGGGCCGGCGGCAGGTAGGTCACCTTGAAGGCCGGGCTGCTGCCCAGCACCGCCTGGAATGCCTCGGCGAGGATCTTCTGGTCGCGCGGCCCGTTGAGGGTCTCGAACTGCTTCTGGTTGCGGACCACCAGGCGCAGGGTGTCGGATTCGAACCCCGCGATATCCACGTCGTGCACGCTGTAGCCGGTCACCGAGGAGGCCTCGGCGCACTTGCCGGCGATCTGCTCCCAGGCGGCCTTGATCCCCTCCAGGCTGAGTCCCGCGGGGGGCATTTCCTCCTCGATCTCCTCCACCACCCCGGCGGGCATGCCCGGCTCGGCCGGGACCGCCGGGCTTGCCTCCACCGCGGCCGGGGCGGGCGGCTTGACCGGCTCCGGGGCGGTGGGGGCCGCCGGGGCCGCCTCCGGGGCGGCAGGCGCCTCCGCGGAGCGCTTCAGGCGTTCCTCCATGCGGCTGAGCTGGTCGAACAGCTCGCCCAGGCTGCTGCCCCCGGCCTCGGGCGAGACGCGCACGAAGAAGGACTCCAGGGCCAGGCGGGGATGGCTGCTGAAGCGCAGCTGGGCCTCGGTCTCCGAGGCGGACTTCATCAGGCTGAAAAGGCGCGGCAGGCCCAGTGAAGGGGCCATCTCCCTCAGGGCGGCCAGGGTCTCGGGAAGCAGGTCGCTCTGTCCCTCGGCCGCCTCGGGCGAGGCCTTGGCCAGCAGCAGGCCCCTCAGCAGCTCCATCAGGCTGGCAAGGGCCCAGCGCAGGTCCGCCCCCCGCTCGTAGAGGCCCTGCACCCAGGCCAGCGCGGTGGCGGCGTCGCCGGCCAGGGCCGCCTTCAGGGCTCCCAGGGCCTGTCCCTCCTCCACTCCCCCCAGCACCTGCATCACGTCCTCGGCGGCCAGGGGCCGGGCCGGGGCTCCCCCCTCGCCGGTGCCGCAAAAGGAGATCACCTGGTCCAGCAGGGTCTGGGCGTCGCGCAGGCTGCCTTCAGCGGCACGCGCCACCAGGGCCAGGGCCTCGGGCGTGCTGGGCACCCCCTCCTGGTCCAGGATTTTCTTCAGGTGCCCGGCCATCTCCCGGCTGGAGATGCGCTTGAAGTCGAAGCGCTGGGTGCGCGAAAGGATGGTGGCCGGCACCTTCTCCACGTCGGTCGTGGCGAAGATGAAGATGACGTGGGGCGGGGGCTCCTCCAGGGTCTTCAGCAGGGCGTTGAAGGCCTCCTTGGTGAGCATGTGCACTTCGTCGATGATATAGACCTTGTGGCGGTCGCGCACGCCGCCGTAGGCCACGCCCTCGCGCAGGTTGCGGATGTCCTCCACGCTGCGGTTGCTGGCCCCGTCGATCTCGATGACGTCCACGCTGCCCTTGCCCGCCACCTCGCGGCAGGAATCGCACTCGCCGCAGGGGTGGGGCGTGGGGCCCTTGGCGCAGTTCATGGCCTTGGCCAGGATGCGGGCGGTGGAGGTCTTGCCCACGCCGCGCGGGCCGGTGAAAAGGTAGCCGTGCCCCACCCTGCCCAGGGAGATGGCGTTCTGCAGGGTCTGGGTGACGTGCCGCTGCCCCACGACCTCCTCGAAGGTCTGGGGCCTCCATTTGCGCGCTAGGACCAGGT
>JAJYGY010000249.1 GCA_021790555.1 bacterium | reverse complement strand
GGCCTCGCCCGAAAGCATCAGCTCCACCGGGGCCAGGATCAGGGTCAGGGGCGTGCGCAGCTCGTGCGACATGTTGGCCAGGAATTCCGACTTCACCCGGCTTTCGCGCTCGGCCTTCTCCTTGGCCAGGCGCAGCTCCTCGTTGGCCCGGGCCAGCTCGCGGTTCTTGGCCTCCAGGCTGCCGGAAAGCTCGGCCCGGGTCTTGGCCAGCTCGTAGGCCGCCCGGGCCTGGCTGGCCTCCATCTGTTTGCGCAGCAGCTGCTCGCGGATGCTGCGGTTCTCGTCCTCGAACTGCTTGCGCCTCAGCTGGGCCCCCAGGCGGGCCCGCAGCACCTCGAAATCGCCGGACTTGGAGATGTAGTCGTCTGCCCCGGCGCGGATGCCCTCGATCATGGCCTCGCGGTCGTCCAGGGCCGTGAGCATGATGAGGGGCAGGTCCCGCAGGCGGGGGTTGGTCTTCACCCGGCGGCAGGTCTCGTGGCCGGAAAGCCCGGGCATGCGCAGGTCCAGCAGCACGCAGTCCACCTCCTGGGCCTCCAGAAGTTCCAGGGCCTCCTCGCCCGAACGCGCCTTCACCACCTCGTAGCCGTCGCGCTGGAGCTCCGCGGAAAGGGTCTCCAGGTAGGTGGGGCTGTCGTCCACGGCCAGCACCCGCTTCAGGGCCGGCAGCCCGGCGCCGGGCAGGGCCCGCTCGCGCGGCTGGCGCAGCAGGGCCGCCAGGCGGGCCAGGATCATGCCCGGGTCCTCCTCCTTGCGCACGAAGGCGTCGGCCCCGGACTCCAGGGCCGCCAGCTCCTCGCCCCGCCCGGCCGAGGCGGTCAGCAGCAGGCAGGGCAGCGAGCGGGCCGAAGGGTCCATGCGCAGGCGCCGGATGACCCCGGCCCCGTCGATGCCGGGGAGCTGGCCGTCCACCACCAGGGCGTCGGGCAGCTTCTCGGCGGCCGCGCGCAGGCCCTCCTCGCCGCTGGCGGCCGTGCCCACGTCGTAGCCGGCCGCCTCCAGGTTCTCCTTCATGCGCGCCAGGAAGGTGGGACTGTCGTCCACCAGCAGCACCCAGGGCCGGGCCCGGTGGCCGCGCGGGTGGGCCTGGGGCCCCACCAACTGGCGGGCCCGGGCCAGCAGCGAGGAGGCCTCGTAGGGCTTGGCCATGTAGTCGTCGGCGCCGGTCTTCAGCCCGCGCACCCGGTCCTTCACCTCGGCCTCGCTGCTGAGCAGGATGACGGGAAGCCCCGGGCGCGCGGCCTTGATCTCGCGCAGCAGGTCCAGTCCGTCGCCGTCGGGCAGCAGGAGGTCCAGCACCACCAGCTGGGGCGCCCCCCGGTCCAGGGCCGCCCGGGCGGCGGCCAGGCTCTCGCAGGGCCGCACCTCGAAGCCGGCGCCCTCGAAGGCCCCGGCCAGGTCCATCCGCACGGTCAGGCTGTCGTCCACCAGGATCACCACCGGCTTCATGCGGCCTCCCTCCCCTTTTCCCGCGCCAGGGCCGCCAGGGCCGCCGCCATCCTGTCCAGGGGCAGCACGCGTTCGGCGGCGCCCAGCAGCACGGCCTCGCGGGGCATGCCCCAAACCACGCAGCTTTCCTCGTCCTGGGCGAAGGTGCGGGCCCCGGCCTGGCGCAGGGCCAGCAGGCCCGAGGCGCCGTCGCGGCCCATGCCCGTCAGCAGGCAGGCGGCGCAACGCGCCCCCAGCTCCCTGGCCAGGGATTCGAACAGCACGTCCACCGAGGGCCGGCAGGAGTGCCGCTCGGGGGCCTGCGTCAGGCGCAGCCGGCCGGCCTCCAGCACCAGGTGGTGGTCGGGCGGGGCCATCAGCACGCGGCCCTGGCCCGGGGCCGGCAGGGGCTCGCCGTCGCGCGCCCAGGCCACCCGCAGGCGCGAGATGCCGTCCAGCCAGTCGGCCATGGCCGCGCCGAAGGCCCGGCCGATGTGGATGACCAGCAGCAGCGGCAGGGGGAAATCCGCCGGCAGGCCCGAAAGGATCTGCCTCAGCGCGCCCGGGCCTCCCGTGGAGGCGCCGATGGCCAGGGCCTTGAGGGCCCCGTCCTCCCCGGCCCCGGCGGCCGGCGCCGCCGGAAGGCCCCCGGCGGCCGCCTCGGCGCGGGCCGAGAGCCGGGCCCGGGGATGGGTGATGACCTTGATGCGGGCCACCAGCCGCACCCGGGCCCGGTATTCCTCGTCCCAGGCCTCGTCGCCGTCCACGGGCTTCTCCAGCACGTCCACGGCGCCGGCCGCCAGGGCCTCGTAGGTCTTGTAGAGTTCACCCCGGTTGGTCGAGGCCGAGACCACCAGGATGGGGGTGGGGCAGTAGGCCATCACGTATTCGGTGACGGCCAGTCCGGTCATTTCGGGCAGCATCATGTCCATGCTGACAAGGTCCGGTTTCAGCGACTGGCACAGCTCGATGGCCGCCTTGCCGTCCCCGGCCTCGCCCACCACCTGCAGCCCCGGGTCGCGCTCCAGGGCCTCCACCAGGCGCCTGCGCACGGTCATCGAATCCTCCACCACCAGCACCCTGATCTTCCCGTTCAAATCGGCCCCTTGAAAATGGCGCGCCTCATCCCAGCAGGCCGCGGATGGTCTTCAGCAGCAGGCCCTGGTCGAACTCGCTCTTGACCACGTAGGCGGCGGCCCCGGCCTCCAGCCCCCGCCGCTTGTCCTCCGGGGCGTCGCGCGAGGTCACCAGGATGGCGGGCACCTCCTTCAGGCGGGCGTCGGCGCGCGTGCGCGCCACGAACTCGAAGCCGTCCATGCCCGGCATCTCCACGTCCACCAGGAACAGCCCGTAGTCGCGCCGCCGGGCCTTTTCCAGGCCTTCCTCGGCCGACACGGCCAGCTCCACCGGGTAGCCGGCCGACTCCAGGATGCTCTGCTCCAGCATGCGGGTGGTCAGCGAGTCGTCGATGACCAGCACCGGCCTGGGGGCCCCGCGCTCCCCGCGCCGGGGGGCGGGCGCGGCCCGGGAGGCCTGGCGGATCAGCCCGGCCGGGTCCAGCACCACCTGGGGGTCGCCCTGGTTGTCCAGGGCCGCCCCGGCCACCAGCGGGTTGGAGCCCGCCAGGGCCGGCAGGGGCCGCACCATCACCACCCCGCTCCCCTCCACCCTCTCCACGCCCAGGGCCGCCGCCTCCCCGCCGCGTTTCAGCAGCACCGCCTCGCGCGGCGCCTCCCCGGCTTCCGCCCCTTCGTC
>JAJYGY010000265.1 GCA_021790555.1 bacterium | reverse complement strand
GCATATCAGAAGACCGTGCCGAAGTATCCCTCCAGCCCGCTCGCCTCCATGGCCCAGATCCGCATCGGCTACATCTACGAGGACGCCCAGCGCTACCCCGAGGCCATCCGCGCCTACCAGGCCCTGGCCCAAAGCGACAACGGGGCCCTGGGGGCCCAGGCCCAGTACCTCGTGGGCGAGTGCGAGGCCGAGGCCAAGCAGTCGGGCGAGGCGCTGCTGGCCTACCAGCAGGTGGTGGACCGGTTCCCCTCCCAGTCCGCCTGGGTGGTGACGGCCCTGGCGCAGATCGGGCAGATCGAGGAGTCCCTGGGCCGCCCCAGCCGCGCCATCCGGGCCTACGAGAAGATCGTCAAGATAGGCGGGGACCCGCAGTGGGTGGCCTCGGCCAGGCAGCGCATCGCCCTGGTGAAGGAGCACATGGCGGAATCCGGCGTGAAGGAACCACGGGCGCGGAAGGAAGCCCGCCCCGGGCACCGGCGCGGGGAAGGACACCATTCCAAGGAAGTCGGCTCCCGGGGCACCAAGCCGGCCGGGAAGGCCGGCGGGGAGGCCAAACCATGAGGCGCGTCCTGACCTTCTGCCTGCTGGCCGGCTGGGCGGCCCTTTTGGCGGCCCCCCTGGCGACGGCCCTGCGCGCGGCCGAGGAGGAGGCCCTGGCGGGCCAGGAAATCCCGACCAGCCGCACCTCCAAGCCCGCCGTGCAGGCTCCCGAGGCCGGCGCGCCCTTTTCGCTGACCCGCCAGCCAAGCACCAACGAACCCTTCTTCAAGCTGCCCGAGATGGTGATCACCGGGGAGGGCGAGGCCAAGATGGACAAGGCCCGCGGCGAGTTCCGCCTCAACCTGGACACCACCGAGGGAGTGCGGGCCTCGCCCGGGGAGCAGGGGGCCAGCAAAAACCAGGCGGGCGCCCAGTCCGGCAAGCTGAACCTTGAGGAGGTCACCTACACGGCCCGCACGTCCTACGGCCACCTGGAGGGCTCCTGGGGGACGGCCGACACCGGCCTGCTGGACCTCCTCTTCGGCCAGGAACTGGGGGCCTGGGACTACCTGGTTCAGGCGGGCGGCCGGCAGAGCGACGGCGCCCCGGTGGCGGCCACCCTGGCCGACGGCACGCCCCTGGGAGACCGGAATCCCTCCTGGCGCCGGGGCCGGATCCTGGGGCAGGTCTCCTGGCAGGTGGGCGCGCGCAACCGCCTGCAGGCCCAGGTCTCCGGGGACGAACGGCAGCTGGCCCTTCCCTACATCACCCAGGCGGGCCAGGACCTGGAACGCGCCCGCCAGAGCGCCCGCCTGACCTGGGAGGGGACCTATCCCGGCCTCTTCAACCAGACCATCAACCTGCGGCACGACGAGGCCCAGCTGCTGTTGCCGGGCCAGGGCCAGGCTTTCCAGGAAAGCCTCACCCGGCTGAGGGGCCGCTGGGAAAAGGACCTCTCCCTGGACGGCGGCGGATTCAGCCTTTCCCTGGACGGCAACCTGGGTTATGTTGGCCAGTCCGCGGCCCTGGGGGCCGGCGGCCTGGGCCAGGGCTTTCCCCTGGGAGGGCTGGAATTCCACGACCGCTTCGCGCCCTTCACCGGGGCCCACCTGGGCCTGGGGCTGGGCCTGTCCTGGGTGGGCGGGGACCATTCCGGATTCCTGCTGGCGCCCCTGCTGGACTGGGAGGAGAGGATCAACAGCCAGGTGGACCTTTTCGTCTCCTTCAACCCCGGCCAGACCAGGCCCTTCTTTTCGGGCGCCCTGTTCGAACAGGATCCGGTGCTGCCCAATCCGGCCCTGAACCCCTCGCAGGACGACTGGGCCGGCCGGGCCGGGCTACGCGGCTCGTGGTTCGGCAGCCTCAGCCTGGAACTTGCCGGCTTCGCCCGCCAGACCGAGAACACCATCGTGCTGGACGACCCCGCGGGGCGCCACCTGTGGTCGCCGGTCAACACTGGCCGCAGCCGGGTGGCCGGCGGCGACCTGGACGAACAATACGCCTTCCTGCCGGGCTTCGAGCAGTTCCTCCAGCTGCGCCTGCAGCAGGGCACCAACCTGGACGACCCCAGCCTGCACCTGACCTACCTGCCGCAGCAGCGCGTCCGCCTCGGCGTCAAGGGGGCCTGGGGCGCCTTCCTGGGCCAGGCCTCCCTGGACGCCCTGGCGGCGCGGTACGTAAGCCAGACCGGGTCGGCCCAGGCGCCGGCCAGCCTGGGCCTGAACCTGAAGCTGGGCTGGCAGGCCCGGGAATGGCTGGAAGTCTTCGTCCAGGGGGACAACCTGCTGGCCCAGGACGTGGAGGACTGGTGGGGATATCCCGAAGCCAGGCCCACCGTGGGGGCCGGGGTGGACCTGTATTTCTGACGCCGGTGTAGGATTGCCATCTCATCTCTAGGAGGCCTTTTCCATGATGCAGGGGGACAGCTTTTTGCAGCTGCTGTTCAAGGGCGGGTGGACCATGCTGGTGCTGGCGGCCTGTTCGGTGCTCAGCTGGATGATCATCCTGGAACGCTGGTGGCGCTTCCGCCGGGCCGAGAAGGGTTCGGACCGGCTTTGCGGGAGGGTGTGCAAGCTGGTGCGGGCGGGCAAGGCCCAGGAGGCCGCCGGCCTGACCCAGGCCGAGGAGAGCAGCGTGGCGGCCGTGCTCCACGCCGGCCTGGCCCACGAGACCCGGGACAAGGCGCTGCTGGAGGAGGCCATGGAGCGCCGGTCGGCCGAGGAGATGCTGGACCTGGAGAACCGGCTGGGACTGCTGGGCAGCCTGGGGAGCGTGGCCCCCTACGTGGGCCTCTTCGGCACCGTGGTGGGCGTCATCAGCGCCTTCCAGGCCCTGGTGGTGGCCAAGGAGACGGGCGCCAACGTGGTTTCCGCCGGGATCGCCGAGGCCCTGGTCTGCACGGCGGCCGGCCTGGTGGTGGCCGTGCCGGCCGTGTTCGCCTACAACTACTTCGCCCGCAAGGCCGCCAGGCTGGACACGCGCATGGCCCTGGCCTCCTCCGAACTCATCGAAGCCTTCCAGGACAAGGCCGCCGGGCGGCCGGAGGTGGCCCGTGAGGAAGCCTAGGATTTCCAGCCGCCTGGACGTGGGCATCAACATGATCCCCTTCACCGACGTGGTCCTGGTGCTGCTGGTGGTCTTCATGGTGACCACGCCCCTGCTCATCCAGGGGCAGATCAAGATCAAGCTGCCCAAGGCGAAATCCCAGTCGCAGGAGCAGGGCCAGGCCACCAGCGTCACCGTGACCTCGGACGGACGCATTTTCCTGAGGGACCAGGAGGTGCCCCTGGGCCAGCTTTCCTACCTGCTGAAGCAGGCCCTGGACCAGCAGCAGGACAAGATGGTCATCATCGACGCGGACAAGGACGCCCTGCACGGCCGCGTGGTGGAGGTGCTGGACGCGGCCAAGGAGGCGGGCGCGGACAGGTTGGCGATAGCGACCGCGCAGCCGAAGTGATCCGGGAGCACCGCGCATGAACTTCAACCTCAAACAGCCCTACAAGGACCCCTTTTTCCTGGGTGTTTCGGCGCTGGCGCACGCCCTGCTGCTGCTGGTGGCGGCCGGGCTGCTGTGGCGGGGGGCCGCGCTTCCCCAGGCGGCCATCCTCACCGTCGAGACCATCCAGGGGCCCATCCCCCAGGGCCGGGGCAGCGGGGCGCCCGGCGCTGCCAAGCGGATGGCCGCCTCGCCGCCCAGCCAGCCCTCGCCCCTGGCACGCAGCCTGGACACCGCCCAGGGGCAGCTGCGCATCGCCCCCAAGCCCGAGCCGCGGCGCCACCCGCCCCACGTCAACCCCGCCCCGTCGCTGGACCAGCTGCGCAAGGAGGAAGCCTCCATGCCCATCGGCCTGAAGCCGCAGCAGGCGAATCCGGACCAGCTTTCCCAGGGGGGCCTGGGCGACGCCGAACAGCCCGGCTCGCAGCAGGGGGCCCCCCAGATCACCGGGGCCATCGGCAGCCGGGGTTACCGGGCCGTGGACTGGGGCTTCCCCAAGGACCTTCCCGAGGAGGCCACCCTGGTCATCACCATCACGGTGGCGCCGGGCGGCCTGGTTCGCAACGTGCAGCTGACCCAGGCTTCGGGCTATCCCCAGATCGACCAGATCGCCATCGAGAAGGCGAAATCCATGGTCTTCGACCCGCTGCCCGCGGACGCGCCCCAGGTGGACATGCAGGGGCAGCTGACCTTCAACTTCCAATACAAGCACTGACAAGGAGGGCGCATGCGTCCGGACGGGAGGAAACCAGACCAGATGAGGCCCGTGAAGGTCACCCGCCGCTACCTCAAGGGCGTGCCCGGCTCGGTCTTGATCGAGGTGGGGGACACGCGGGTCCTGTGCGCCGCCACCGTGGACGAGGCCGTGCCCCCCTTCCTGAAGGGGAAGGGGGAGGGCTGGATCACGGCCGAATACGCCATGCTTCCCCGGTCCTCGCCGCAGCGGGTGCCGCGCGAGTCGGCCAAGGGGAAGCTTTCGGGCAGGACCCACGAGATCATGCGCCTGATCGGCCGTTCCCTGAGGTCGGTCCTGGACATGAAGGCCCTGGGTGAGCGCACCGTGCTCATCGACTGCGACGTCATCCAGGCCGACGGCGGCACGCGCACGGCCTCCATCACCGGCGGTTTCCTGGCGCTGGTGGACGCGCTCAGGCCCCTGGTGGCCGAGGGCAGGCTGGCGCGGCTGCCCCTTTCCGATTTCGTGGCGGCCACCTCGGTGGGCCTGTTCCAGGGGGAGGCCAGGCTGGACCTGTGCTACCTGGAGGACTCGGCCGCGGACGTGGACATGAACGTGGTCGTCACCGGCGCCGGCAACCTGGTGGAGGTGCAGGCCACGGCGGAGGAGAAACCCTTCAGCCGGGGCGAGATGGACCTGCTGATGGACTTGGCCCGGAAGGGCGCGGCCGAACTGGTGGAAATGCAGAGGAGGGAATTGGGGGCCTTGTGAGCCCCGGAAAGGCGGTTTTGCATGAGAGATCTGGTTTTGGCGACCCACAACAAGCACAAGGTGGAGGAGATCCGCCTGGCCCTGCGGGGCCTGCCCTACCGGGTGCTGGGGGCGGACGACCTGCCCGGCGGCCTGCCCGAGGTGGTGGAGGACGGCGAGACCCTGCTTCAGAACGCCCAGAAGAAGGCGCGCTCGGCGGCCCAGGCCACGGGCCTGCTTTCGGTTTCCGACGACACGGGGCTGGAAGTCGACGCCCTGGAGGGGGCGCCCGGGGTCTATTCGGCCCGCTATGCCGGGGAGGGATGCAGCTATGACGACAACAACCGCAAGCTGCTGGCCGAGATGGCCGCCTTCCGGGGCGGGCAGCGGCGGGCCGCGTTCCGAACCGTGCTGTGCCTGAGGGAGCCCGGGGACCGGGAGGACTGGGTGGACGGCCGCTGCGACGGCCTGATCACCGAAAAACCGGAGGGCGGCCAGGGGTTCGGTTACGACCCCGTGTTCTTCGTGCCCGAACTGGGGAAGACCTTCGCCCAGCTGGGCATGGAGGAGAAGAACCGGATCAGCCACCGTGGAAGGGCCCTGGCCAAGCTGAGGCTGCTGCTGGAGCGGTGGTGAGACGGCCGCCGGGCCTCAACGCGGCGTCATCGGAAATTCCAGCCTTACGGTGGTGCCTTGGCCCGGGCGGCTTCGCAGGGAAATTTCGCCGCCGTGGGCCCGCATGATCTCGCGGCACAGGCTCAGGCCCAGCCCGTATCCCCCCGTTTTCTTGGCGCGCGACTGGTCCACCCGGTAGAAGGGCTCGAAGACCTTCTCCTGCTCCGCCTCGGGAACGCCCACCCCGTGGTCCCGGATCTCCACCACCGCCCGCCCCTCCTCCCGCCGCAGTTCCATCTCCACCGGCTTCCGGCTCCCCCGCGAATATTTCAGCGCGTTCTCCGCCACGTTGCCCAGCACCGTGCGCAGGCGGGCCGGATCGGCCCGCAGCACCAGGCGCGGGGCCCGCGCCTTCAGCCTCAGTCCGGGGCGGCGGCCCTGGTACTTGGCCACCGTCTCCCGGGCCAGGGCCGAAAGGGCCACCTTTTCCATCCTCAGCCCCCCGTTGGAATTCCTCAGCTGCTCGCCCTCCAGGAT
Source organism: bacterium (assembly GCA_021790555.1). Lineage (GTDB taxonomy): Bacteria > Oederibacteriota > JAJYGY01 > JAJYGY01 > JAJYGY01 > JAJYGY01. The sequence goes on along the minus strand of JAJYGY010000265.1, from coordinate 9,196 downwards.
CTCCGTCAGCATGATCTCCATTTCGGCGATGTCCTGCATCACCGAGGACTTCAGGGCGCCCCGGGGCATCATCTCCACGGCCACCTTGACCCGGGCCAGGGGGCTGCGCAGCTCGTGGCTGACGTCGCGCACCAGCCTGGCCTTGGATTCGACCATCTCCCTGACCCGCCGCACCATGCGGTTGAACTGGTCGGCCAGGTAGCCCACCTCGCCGCGGGCGCCGGAGGGGAACTGGAAGTCCAGGTTGCCGTTGGAAATCTCCCACACCCCGCGCATCAGCCAGCGCAGGGGCCGGAAGATCCAGGACAGGGCCAGGAAGCCCAGCAGCAGGAGAATCAGGATTCGACCCAGGAAGAAAAGCACGGGGCCGGGGAAGCGCAGGCAGCGCTGGAAGACCTCCACGCGCAGGTGCAGCAGGGGGTGGATGAAGGCCAGCAGGATGGAGACGGCCAGCAGCAGGAGGAAGAGCCCGAAGATCCTGGAAAAGAGGGAATGGCGGCCCACCCAGGGCGGGGAGGACTGCCGCGAGGCCGTGCGCCAGGCACGGTCCGCGCGCAGGCGCAGGATCAGGGCCAGCAGGAAGGCGGCCGCCAGCAGGGGGAGCAGGGTCCACACCCAGATGCGCCAGACGTGCATCAGGAAGAAGTGCCAGGGCCCCTCGGGCCTGGGGCCGGGGCCCCAGTGCCAGCCGTGGGGAGGGGGCGGCGGCAGGGCGGGACCCGCCAGGAAGGACACCGCCACCAGTCCGGCCAGCAGCAGGCCGAAGATCTTCAGGAAGAAGAAGGGGCGGCCGCGCCAGGGTTGGTCGGGCTCATTTTCTTCCGGCTTCATGCGAATCGACCTTTCCGATGAAGAGGTATCCGCTGCCCCAGGCCGTCTTGAAGAACTTCGGCGAGCGGGCCTTGTCCCCCAGCTTCTTGCGCAGGCGGCTCATGGCCACGTCCACCGAACGGTTGAAGGCCTCCCAGTCGGTGCCGTGCAGCGAATCCATGATCTTGTCCCGGCTCAGGGCCACCCCGGCGTTCCGCATGAACAGGGCCAGCAGGTCGAATTCCTGGGTGCCCAGGTCCAGGTTTTTTTCCCCCAGGTAGGCCTGGCGGCGGTCCAGGTCCAGGCGCAGGGCGCCGGACTTCAGCACGCCCTTGGCGGGCAGGCGGCCCTGGGCGCGGCGCAGCAGGGACTGCAGGCGGGCCGCCAGTTCGCGGGGCTCGAAGGGCTTGGGCAGGTAGTCGTCCGCCCCCAGCTCCAGGCCCAGCACGCGGTCGCTCAGGTCGCCCCGCGCGGTGAGCATGAGGATGGGGGTGCCTGAAAGCTCGCGGATCTCGCGGCAGATCTGGAATCCGTCGCGTCCGGGCAGCATCACGTCCAGCACCACCGCGTCCGGGCGGCGGGCGTGGAAGGCCTTGAGGCCCTCGTCGGGGGTGAAGGCCAGGCTGGCCGAAAGGTTGAACTGGGCCAGGTAGGTCTTCAGCAGGCGCCCGAGCTTTTCGTCGTCGTCGATGATGAGCACGTGGTTTGGCATGCCAGGATTTTAACATGGCGGACCGCCCGCTCCAGCGCCGGGTTACAAAATGTTACATGTTGAAACCGGCAGGAAAAGCATGCGCGAGCCGGGGGCGTTAGAATCCTACCCGTGGGAGCCGACGGGGCTCCGGATCACAACCATCACGGGAGGCGGCCATGCCGTTGAGCCAGGAAGAAAGGGAACGCATCAGGGAAGAGGAGGAGCTGCGCATGGAGACGCGCAGGAGGTTCCTCCGGGAGGAATTCGGGCACGGGGGTCCGGGCGGCTGGGGATGCCGGGGGGGCTGGCACTGGCTGAAGGTGGTGCTGGCCGTGGCGGCGGTCTTCCTCCTGTTCCACCTGGCATTCTGGGGCTTTCGCGGACGCCGGGGCGGATGGTACGGGGAGGCCTGCGGCCCCAGGATGCACCCGCGCGGATACTGGGGGCAGATGATGCCGCCGGCCCAGGGGCCCCAGGGCATGCCCGACAGGCCCCAGGGCGGGCCGAGGAAGTAGGCCTCAGGGACGCAGCAGGAGGACGGCGCCCACGGCCAGGAAGGCCAGGGCGCCGGCCCATTTCAGGTGGCCGGGCTTGAGCGCCTTGCGGGTCTGGTGGCCGGCCAGAACGGCCAGCAGGGTGACGGCCCACATGCCGGCCACCGCCCCGGCCAGGATGGTGGCGGGGCGGTGGAACTTCGCCACCAGCGCGGCGGTGGAGAACTGGGTCAGGTCGCCCCATTCGGCCAGGAAGATCAGGCCGAAGGCGGTCCAGGCCTGGCGGAGGAACCCGGGGCGGTCTTCCGCCGGGCCGGCCCCGGCCTCCTCCATGCCGGCCGGCTTCAGGGCCATCCACAGGCCGAAGCCCACGAAGACCAGCCCGGCCCCCAGGCGCACCGCCGCGACGGGCAGCAGGGAAAGCAGGCCCCCGAAGGCCACGGCGATCGACATGTGGACGAGGAAGGCGGCCGCCGCGCCCGCGAACACGGGCAGGCGGCCCCGGCGGGTGGCCAGCAGCAGCACGGTGAGGGCGCTCTTGTCGGGCAGTTCGGCCAGGAAAGTGACGCCAAAGGCGGTGAGGAGCAGGGCAGGATCCAAGGGGTTCCCCAGGGAAGGTGCGGAAAACCCCATTCTTTTCCGGCGCGGACGAAGGGTCAAATGAAATGAGGCGGGAGGCTCATCCCTGAGGGGCGGGAACCAGGGTCAGGCGGGCCTCCTCGACGGTCATCTCGGGGCGCAGGAGGGACTGCAGGGCCCGCGCCAGGTCCTCGGGACGGGCCGGCTTCATCAGCAGGGTGACCAGGGGGTGGGAACTGAGCTCCCTCAGCTGGCGGTAGTCGACGGTGTCGGAGACGAATACCACGGGCAGGCCGCGCCGCCTGGGGTGGCGCCGCAGGGCCCGCAGGAACTTCAGGCAGTCGAAGCCGGGCTGCTCCAGGTCCACCACCAGGGCGTCGGCGTCCATTTCCTCGAGCGATTCCCAGGCGGCCAGGGTGGTCGGCACGCTGAGCAGCTTGAGCACGGGGTTGGAGGCCTTGAACACCCTGCGGTAGAAGTCGCGCAGGGGCGCGGAAGGCTCCATCATCAGGATGAGGCTGATCCGCCCCCAGGCTTCCCCGGTTTGGAAAAGATTGGCCATGGCTGGCTCCCCGGTCAGTAGACCTCGGCCTTCATTTTCTGGTTCTCGGCCTGCTCCTTCTCCACCAGCTGCTGGAACTTTTTCTTGTCGTTGGACTTCAGGTAGGCCTGTTCGGCCGTGATGCGGCCCTCGTCCAGGAATTTCGCCAGGCACTGGTCCATGCTCTGCATGCCCTGCTTGCCGTTGGTCTCGATGAGCGAATTGAGGCTGGAGACCTTGCCGGTTCGGATGAGGTTCGGCAGGCTCTTGCTGTAGGTGAGGACCTCCACGGCGGCGCAGCGCCCCTTGCCGTCCTTGGTGGGGCAGAGCTGCTGGGCCACGATCCCCTTGGTGGTGGAAGCCAGGCCGCCCCGGGCCTTTTCGCGCTCGTCGGCCGGGTAGACGTTGATGATGCGGTCGATGGTCTTGGCCGCGGAATTGGTGTGCAGGGTGCCGAAGACCAGGATGCCCATCTCGGCCGCGGTCAGGGCCAGGGAGATGGTCTCGTAGTCGCGCATCTCGCCCACCAGGATGATGTCGGGGTCCTGGCGCATGGACGAGCGCAGGGCCGCCTTGAAGGAATGGGTGTCGCGGTGCACCTCGCGCTGGGTGATCTTGCACTTCTTCACCGGGTGCACGAACTCGATGGGGTCCTCGATGGTGAGGACGTTGGCCTCGCGGCTGGAGTTGATGTCGTCGATCATGGCGGCCAGGGTGGTGCTCTTGCCGCTTCCGGTGGGACCGGTCACCAGGATGAGCCCGCGGGTGACCTTGCACAGGTCCTTCAGCACGGGCGGCATGCCCAGGTCCTGCAGGGTGAGGATCTTGGTGGGGATGGTGCGGAAGACCGCGGCGATGCCCTGGTGGTTGAAGAACACGTTGGAGCGGAAGCGGGCCAGGCCCGGCACCTCGTAGGCGTAGTCGTAGTCGTGCCGCTCCCAGCACTCCTTCCACTGCTCCGGGCTCATGGTCTCGTAGAGCAGTCCCTGCAGCATGGCGCCGGTGATGGTCCCTTCGGCCAGGGGCACCAGGTCGCCCTTGGCGCGGATCAGGGGCGGGTTGCCGATGGTCAGGTGCATGTCGGAGGCCTTGCGTTCCACCATGGCCTGGAAAAGCTGGTCTATCGCCGCCATCAGGATTCCTCCATCAGGATCTCGTCCGCCTGGGCCTGGGTGATCTTCTTGGCCGCCACCAGGGACCTGAGCGAGGCCTCCATGGTCTGCATGCCCTGCGAGGCGCCCGTGGCGATCAGCGAGGGGATCTTGTGGTTTTCGCCCTCGCGGATGGTGTTGGACAGGGCCAGGCTGTTGACCAGGATCTCGAAGGCCGGCACCATCTCCTTGCCCTCCGAGTCCACGAAGAGCCGCTGGGAAAGGATGCCCACCAGGCTTTCCGAGAGGCTGGTGGTGGCCTGGGACTGTTCGGCCGCCGGAAACAGGTTGATGACGCGCGAGATGGTGGCCGCGGCCGAGCCGGTGTGCAGGGTTCCGATGACCAGGTGGCCGGTCTCGGCGGCGGTCAGGGCCAGGCTCATGGTCTCGTAGTCGCGCATCTCCCCCACCATGATGATGTCCGGGTCCTCGCGCAGGGCGCTGCGCAGGGCCGCCGAAAAGCTGGCCGTGTGGGGGCCCACGCTGCGCTGGTTGACCAGGCACTTCTTCTTCACGTGCACGTACTCGATGGGGTCCTCGATGGTGATGATGTGCTCCTCGCTGCTCTCGTTGAGGTGGTCCACCAGGGCCGCGCAGGTGGTGGACTTGCCGCAGCGGCCCGGGCCGGTGATGAGGATCAGGCCCTGGTTGGCGTCGGCGAACTTCTTGAGGATGGGCGGCAGGCCCAGCTCGTCGATGGTGCGCACCCGCGAGCTGAAGTGGCGGAAGACGGCGTCCCAGCCCTTGCGCTGGCGGTAGAGGTTGACGCGGAAGCGTTCCCCGTTGTCCATGGTGTAGGAGGTGTCCACCTCCCAGTCGGCGTTCAGGCGCGACGAGGTGGCCTGGTCCAGGATCTCGAAAACGAGCTGCTCGCAGGTCTGGGCAGTCAGGGGCTCCGGGGTGAGGGGCTTCAGCCTTCCCAGGCAGCGGACATAGATGGGGGCCTCGGAAGCCACGTGCAGGTCCGACCCGTGCTGGTCAATGCAGGCTTGGAGGTATTGGTCGATTTGGGCCATAGATAAGGAAAGGAGCGGAGGGTTGAAAGACGAGACGCTCATAAATCGATTTACTATTGATAAATAAGATTAAACAGGTATTTAGTCAAGATTAAAAGAAGATAGGATGATAATAATCAGTTGACGAAGCATTTGAGATGTATGGGGAGGTCGAATTTTTGATTTTAATCAAGATTTTTGGTGACCCGAGCGTTTCCTTGGAGCGCCCTTTTTCCTTTCCCGTGACTTCGCCTGGTTCCACAGGGCCAGCAGTTGCGCGAGGCCGGCTTCTTCCACCCGCAGCCCCCTGCTCTTGACGCCTTCCTCCACGTGGCGGAAACGCCGGTACAGCTTGGCGCAGCCCCGGTGCAGGGCGTGTTCCGGATCCAGCCCCTCGAACCGGGCCACGTTCACCAGGGCCAGGAGCAGGTCCCCCAGCTCCTCCTCGGCGTGGGCCCGGCCGCCCGCCGCGGCGGCCTGGCGGAACTCCCCCAGTTCCTCGCGCAGCTTGGCCCAGGCGCCGGCCTTGCCGTTCCACTGGAAATTCACCTTGCCGGCCTTGGAAAGCAGGCGCCGGGCCCTCAGCAGGGCGGGCATGGCCTTGGGCACCCCGTCCAGGGCGGACTTGCGGGCGAGGTTCTTCTTCTCCTGGCGCTTGATGGCCTCCCAGCGCAGCACCTGGTCCCCGGCGCCGCGGACCTGTTCCGAGCCGAAGACGTGGGGGTGGCGCCGCACCATCTTGTCGGCCAGCGCCCGGGTCACGCCGTGGATGTCGAAGCGGCCCCGTTCCGCGGCCAGCTGGGCGTGGAAGAATGCCTGGAACATCAGGTCGCCCAGTTCCTCCATCAGCAGGTCGGGATCGCCCGAGTCGATGGCCTCGATGACCTCGTAGGCCTCCTCGATCAGGTAGGGCTTGAGGCTCTTGTGGGTCTGCCTGCGGTCCCAGGGGCAGCCTCGGGGGGACCGCAGGGCCGCCATGACGGCGGCCAGGCGGTCGAAGGGGTGCTTCTGGCGGGGCGGTTTCAGCATTCGGGTCCTCCGGCGTGCCGTGGTTTCCGGCTGAAGCCGGAAGGCGCGCCATTTTACCCCGGGCGCGGGGGCTTGTGGGATTTTTGATGGCGGCGGGCGGGGCGGGTGCCGGAGTCCGGAAAATCCTGTTGCCTCCCAGGGCGTCCTTTGATATAGTTCCTGCGCCGGTGGTCGAAGACCCTGGCGTGGAAAGTGGGCCCTTGGCCCACTTTTTTATTTTTCGGCTTCCCAAAATCTGGCGGTCCGGGACCCGGAGTCCCGGCCGGTTACAATTCGCGCGACGGCAAGGAAAGGGAGGTTTTTCGATGAACACAGGCATCCTGGAGTCCCTCAACCAGATCGCCCGCAGCAAGAAGATAGAAAAGAAGGTCCTCATCGAGGCGCTGGAAGCGGCCATGGCCTCGGCCAGCAAGAAGAGCTACGGCGGGGCGCAGAACATCGCCGTCCATTTCAACGAGGAAACCGGGGAATTCGCGGCCTACGCCGTCAAGAAGGTGGTGGAGACGGTCGCCGACCCCAGCCTGGAGGTGAGCCTCTCGGAGGCCCAGGAGGCCTTCGCCGAGGCCCAGCTGGACATGGAGCTGGAATACCCCCTGCCCCCCGCCACCTTCGGGCGCATCGCGGCCCAGACTGCCAAGCAGGTGGTGGTGCAGCGCGTGCGCGAGGCCGAGCGCGAACAGGTTTTCAAGGACTTCAAGGCCCGCCAGAACGAGGTGGTCTCGGCGGTGGTGCAGCGCAGCGAGGGCAAGAACGTCCTGGTGGACCTGGGCGAGGTGGAGGCCCTGCTGCCGCCGCGTGAGCAGGTCTACAAGGAGGACTACTCGCCGCAGGACCGCATCAAGGTCTACGTGGTGGACGTGCGGCGCACCAACAAGGGCCCCAAGATCATCGTCTCGCGCACCCACCCCAACCTGGTGAAGCGGCTCTTCGAGCTGGAGGTGCCCGAGATCCACGAGGGCATCGTGGAGATCAAGGCCATCGCCCGCGAGGCCGGGGTGCGCACCAAGATCGCGGTGCAGTCGCACGACGAAAAGGTGGACCCGGTGGGCGCCTGCGTGGGGATGAAGGGCACCCGGGTGCAGGCCATCGTCGGCGAGATCCTCGGCGAGAAGATCGACATCATCCCCTGGCAGGAGGAGGTGGACAAGTTCATCACCAACTCCCTGTCGCCGGCCAAGATCAGCCGGGTGCTGCTGGACGAGGGGGCCCATTCGGCCACCGTGGTGGTGCCGGAAGACCAGCTTTCGCTGGCCATCGGAAAGAAGGGCCAGAACGTGCGGCTGGCGGCCAAGCTCACCGGCTGGAAGGTCGACATCAAGAGCGAAGGGCAGCTGGCCGAGGAGCAGCTGAAGGCCGCCGGCGCCGAGCTGGCGGAAAGCGAGAGCCGCTCGGCCGAAGGCGGGGAGGAATCCGGGGACGCGGGGGAGGCCCCCCAGGCCCCCGGGGTGGCCGAACTGCCGGGAGTCGGCGAGAAGACGGCGGAACGCCTGGCCGAGGCCGGTTTCGGCGACGTCGCGGCCCTGGCCGGGGCGAGCGTGGAAGCCCTCACCCAGATCGAGGGGATCGGTGAAAAGACGGCCGAGAAAATCATCGAGGCCGCCAAGGAGCAGTCGGCCGCGGAATAAGCGCGGCCTTTTCAGAGGACGGAGGAGTTTTGACGGTGCGGGTATTTGAGCTAGCAAAATTGGTCAACAGGAACGTCAACGAGGTCAAGGACGAGCTGAAGCAGCACGCATTCGAGGCCAAGAGCAACCTGAGCGTGGTGGAGCCCTCCCTGGTGGAGGCCGTGCTCACCAAGTTCGGGGTCTCGGCGACGAGCGGGGAGGCCGCCTCCCCCGAGCCGGGCGCCAGGCATTCCGGGCCCAAGGCCGCGCCCAAGCACCGGCAGGAGGAGGAGAAGGAAAAACCCTCCGCCTTCTACCAGGCCAGCAAGCCCATCCTCAGGGGCGTCAGCCCGGCCAAGCCTCCTGCCGGCCTGGCGGAAACGGCCGATCCCGGCGCGCCGGCGGCTTCGTCCGCCGCGCCCGCCCCGGCGGCTTCCGGGTCGCCGGGGGTGCCGGACCGGCCCCCCATCGTGCTGCGCGCCAGCGAGCCGGCCCCCGCCAGGATCCCCATGTCCCCCCTGGAGCCGGGATACCGACCTCCCCCCAAGCCGGCCTTCGCCTCGGGCACCAAGCCCGCCGACGGAAGGACCAGCAGCCCCTCGGTGAGCAGGCCGGTCCCGGGGGCCGCTCCGGTCATCTCCAAGCCGGGCATCGGCAGCGTGGCCTCGCCCACGCCTTCCGCCAAGCCGGGCGTCCGTCCCGCGCCCCGCCCGGGCTCGGGCTACATGAAGTCCAAGGAGTCCAAGGAAGAGAAGGAAAAGGAGAAGCTGCTGGCCAAGAAGGCCGCCCCCAAGGCGGCCGCGCCCCCTCCTCCGCCCCCGCCCGCCGAGGGCGAGTCGCAGGAGAAGAAGGTCATCCGCATCCCCGAGATGGTGACGGTCTCGGAGCTGGCCGAGCTGATGGGCATGAAGGCCGTGGACCTGATCCGCAAGCTGATGGAATACAAGCTGATGGCCACCATCAACCAGAAGCTGGACAAGGACGTGGCCCAGACCCTGGCCCTGGACTTCGGCTTCGAGACCGAGATCCAGGGGCTCTACGGCGAGGACCTGCTGGAGAAGGCCGAGGCCGAGAAGGACGACCCCAAGGACCTGGTGCCCCGGCCCCCGGTGGTCACCATCATGGGACACGTGGACCACGGCAAGACCTCGCTTCTGGACGCCATCCGTTCGTCCAACGTGGTGGCCGGCGAATCCGGCGGCATCACCCAGCACATCGGCGCCTACAAGGTGACCCTGCCCGGCAAGGGGCAGGTGGTGTTCCTGGACACGCCCGGCCACGCCGCCTTCACTTCCATGC
>JAJYGY010000270.1 GCA_021790555.1 bacterium | reverse complement strand
GGGCAATGCCGCTACAAATGGGAAGTGCTGATGGTGGTGATGGTGGGCACCATGATGGCCGCCCTGGACACCAGCATCGTCAACATTTCCCTTCCCAATATCATGGCCGACTTCGGCTCCACCATCCAGGACATCGAATGGGTGGCCACGGGCTACATGATAGCCTTCGCGGTGTTCATCCCGCTTTCGGCCTGGATCCGGGGCCGCATGGGATCGCGCAACCTGTACCTGGCCGCCATCGGCCTGTTCACCGTCGGGTCGGTGCTGTGCGGCTTCGCCTGGAGCCTGCCCTCGCTCATCGCGGCCCGCGTCATCCAGGCCGTGGGGGGCGGGGCCGTCACGCCCACGGGCATGGCCATGGTTTCGGAAGTCTTCGCCCCCCATGAACGCGGCAAGGCCATGGGCTTCTGGAGCATGGGCGTCATCATCGGCCCGGCCACCGGCCCCACCCTGGGCGGCTACCTCACCCAGGCCATCGGCTGGCGCTCCATCTTCTTCATCAACGTGCCCTTCGGCATCCTGGTTCTGCTGGCCGGGTCGGCGCTGCTTCGCAGGGAGGCCCCCCAGGACGGCCACCGCCCCTTCGACTTCTGGGGCTTCCTTTTCCTCAGCCTGTGCCTCACCGGCTTCCTGCTGGGCACGTCCAAGGGCGAGGAGGACGGCTGGGGGTCGGCCTTCATCGTGGGCTGTTTCGCCGCCTCGGGCCTGGGCCTGGCCGGGTTCCTGCTGGTGGAAAGCCTGGTGCCCCACGGCATCATGGACCTGGACCTGTTCAGGAACCGCGTCTTCACGGCCTGCATCCTGGTCACCATCGGCCGCACCATCGCCATGTTCGGCGCCACCTTCCTCATCCCGCTCTTCACCCAGAACCTGATGGGCTTCGACGCGCTGCAGAGCGGCCTGCTGCTGCTGCCGGGGTCGCTGCTTCTCATCGTGCTGATGCCCCTGGGCGGCCGGCTGGCCGACCGCCTGGGGCCGCGCTACCTGGTGATGGCGGGCACCCTGGGCATCGCCTTTTTCATGTACCTGTTCCGCGCCCTGGGCGCCGACAGCAGCGCCTGGGACGTCATCTGGCCCACCTTCATCCGGTCCGCGGCCATGGCCCTGATGGCCGCGCCGCTGATGGCCACGGCCCTCAACGCCATCCCCCTGCGCAAGGCGGCCCAGGCCTCGGCCGTGATCAACCTCATCCAGCAGGTGGGGGGCGCGGCCGGCATCGCCGTGCTTTCCACCTTTTTGGAGAACCGCCAGGCCTTCCAGATGGGCACCCTGGCCTCGCAACTGCGCGCCAACAGCCCCGCCTACGCCCGCGCCCTGGCGCCCCTGGCGCGCCACGGCCTCGACCTGGGCCTGGGCCCGGCCCAGGCCCACGGCTTCGCCGCGGCCGCCCTGGACCGGCTCATCGGCCTGGCCTCGTCGGTGCGCGGCTTCGACGACACCTTCCTCTTCGGGGCCGTCCTCATCCTCATCACCGGCCTGCCCGTCTTCCTGCTGCCCAGCACCCGCGTGGTGCACGCCAAGGCCTTCGACGGCGGGGCCATGGACTGAACCCTAGCGGGCCTCCCCGGCCCGGCTTCGCGCCGCCTTCAGCGCCGCCAGGGGCACGCTGGCCAGGAAGAGCAGGATGGCGGCCGCGTTGAGCAGGCCGCCCCAGCGCCGCGCCTCCCACCCCAGGAAAAAATCGCCGCAAACCCGCAGCGCCAGGGACAGTTCCAGGGCCCACAGGGCCGCCGTGAAGCCCCGGTGGAAGGCCAGCCGCACGCCCGACAGCGGCGGGAAGATCATCAGGCCGTGGGCCAGCACCATGGAAAAGGCGTATCCCAGGAAGATGGAATGCAGGAAGGCGTCCGAGCCAGGCCCGGCCGGCGGAACGCCCTTCAGCAGGGCCGCCAGGCCCGCCAGGCCCAGCCAGAAATAGCCCAGCCCCAGGGCCTGCCGGATGAAGCGGCCCTGGGGGCCGGGTTCGCCCAGCCGCGGGCCCCGGTCGTAGGCCGCCAGCCAGGCCGCCAGCGCCAGCAGGCCGCACCCCAGCAGCCGGCGGGACCAGCCCGGGTCGGCCAGGGCCGCCAGGGCCCCCGCCAGCACCGCCGCCACCGCCGCCCGGAAGGCCGGCAGGGCCCAGCCCGGCATCTTCTGGAAGCGGCTCAGCTCCAGCCTCTCCCCGGCGATCAGCAGCACCAGGAAGGCCGCCCACAGCGGCGCGGCCCGGAAGACCTGCAGGCTGAAGGTCCAGCCCAGGTTCCCGGCCAGCCAGCAGGCCGCGCCGGCCAGCATCACGCCCGAATGCAGGGCCTTCTGGCGCCGGTAGAAGGCCAGGTGCAGGCCCGCCAGCCCCAGGCCCGAGGCGCAGAAGGCGGCCCCGGCCAGGCGCCAGGGCGCGCCGGAGAGCAACAGGGCGGACCCCAGCACCCCCAGGCCGGGAACCAGCAGGGCCCAGGCGCGGTCCATGGCCGCGGCCCTTTCCAGGCCGATGAGCACCCCGAAAAAGCCGCACAGCATCAGCGGGCCGTGGATGGCGGCCAGCCAGGCCAGCCAGGCCTGGCTGAACCAGCCGAAGCGGGCCAGGCCCGCCGCCATGCCGGCCAGCAGGGTCAGCAGCGCCGCCAGGGCCAGCAGGCGCTTGGGGAGGTATCCGGCGGGGCCAAAGCCAGGCAGATCCATTGGCTTCTCCGAAGGTGGGTGGAAGTCCGGGTGTCCGACGCCATTGTATCCGGTTGGCCTCCGCGCGCAAGCGGCCAAGGCCACGCGGCTTCCGTCATGGCGCGGCGGGGGGCGTCGGCGCGGAATCCGGCGCCAGGGGGGTGGCCCGGCCGCGCCGGCGGCTGAGAGCGGCCAGCGCCAGGGTGGCGGCGAAGGCGGCCGTCCCGGCCACACCCGCCAGCCGGATGAGGGCCGCGCCGCCTGCCAGCAGCCCGGCCAGGCCGCAAAGCACGGCCAGGCCGTGCAGGCCGGGCACGGCCCAGGCCAGGCGCGGGTCGATCAGGTCCCAGGCCGTGGGAACGGCCATGCCGGCCGAGGCTTCGAAAAAGCGCTCGAACCACGAAAGCACCGAGCAGATCCGCTGCAGGGTTCCAAGGACGGCGCCGCCCACCCATCCCACCAGGGCCAGGTACAGGCAGGCCGCCGAGACCCGCCAGCCCGCCCGGCCGAAGCTGGCCCAGAGGTCCATGCCCGAGGCCGCCAGCAGGA
>JAJYGY010000016.1 GCA_021790555.1 bacterium | reverse complement strand
CGAAATTCCAAAAGAATTTTGCTTTATAAAATTCTGGATTGTTCTTAAGTCACCTTTGCCAAATTTGATCCAGATCAAAACCATGCAACGCTGGAGGACACCAAAATGCGTTTGAATCGGTTTTTCAATCATTTTTGGCTGGAAAGGGGGCGATGCGGCATGAAATCGACAAAAAGCCTCGAATCGGGAGTCGGGAAGTCCTTGAAATGGGGACTTTTGGCCTGCCTTGCCGCCCTGATCGCTGCGCCTGCCTGGGCCGGCATTCCCGCGCAGATGAACTACCAGGGCAGGCTGCTTTCCAGGGTTACCCAGAATCCGGTTCCGGATTCCACGGGCAATACGGTCGCCTTCTATATATATAACGTGCCGTCCGGTGGAACCGCCCTGTGGAGTGAAACCGACAACGGCGACGTCAGCACCAAGAACGGCCTTTTCAACGTGGTGCTGGGGTCCTCCAGTCCCATCAACCTTCCTTTTGACCAGGCCTACTGGCTGGAAGTGCAGGTTTACAACGGTACGTCCTGGGAGGTGATGTCGCCGCGCCAGCCCCTGGTGAGCGCTCCCTACGCCTTCGACTCCCTGAACGCGGTCACGGCCACGGCCGCGGACACCCTGATCGTCCCGGCCACGCTCAGCGGCTACCCCCCCACGGGCGGCGCCCTGCTTCAGGTCAACGCGGCCGGAACCGGCGGCGCGCTTTCGGCCACGGCCGGTTCCACGGCCGTCTACGGCCTCGGCCAGACCGGGGTGCAAGGCCTGGCCGCCACCCCGGGCGGCGTGGGCGTGATGGCCGGCGACGGCGGGCAGACCGGAGCCCTGGCCCTGAGCGTGTCGGGGCAGAGCACGTTCAACGGCTTCGTCACCTTCAACGGCGGGACCAACCTGCCCGGGGGCGGCGGAGGCGTGCCCAACCCGCTTTCCCTCACCGGCAACGTCGGGTTCCCCGGGGGCGTTATCTCGGCGACCAACACGGGCGGCGGCAGCGGCCTGGTGGGTTTCACCACCAAGCCGGGCCCCCAGTTCGCCGGGGCGCCCAACCCCAACCAGCAGATTCCCTCGGGCGTTTACGGCTACACGGGAAGCTCCTTCAGCGCCGGCGTGCTGGGAACTTCCTTTTCCTCCATCAGCCAGAGCGCCGGGATCATCGGCATGGGGCCCAACGGGGTCATCGGGGAGGGTTTCGCCACGGCGGGCGGCCAGGGCGTGGGCGGCATGTTCGAGGCCCAGGGCCCGGGCGACCTTGGTTTGCGGGCGGACGCCCAGAACGGCACCGGCTTCAACGCCCAGGGCGTCACCGGCGCGGCCATTTCCGGCAGCAGCCTGGGACTGTTCGTGCAGGGCGGGGCCCAGATCGACGGCCTGCAGTATCCATTTACGGACGGCTCCAACGGTTTCGTGATGACCACCGACGGCGCCGGCCACCTCAGCCTGCAGCCGCCGGGCGGCCTGTCCGGAGGGTCCTACAACCAGATCGCGGTGTGGACCGGCCCCTCCACCTTGGGCTGGGACAACAACCTGTACTGGGACATGACCAGCCACCACCTGGGCCTGGGGACCAGCACGCCGACCCAGATGCTGAGCGTGTCGGGCACCATCCAGTCCATGCAGGGCGGTTTTGAGTTTCCGGACGGCAGCATCCAGACCACGGCGGCCCTGGGAGGCGGGGGGGTGCCAAACCCCCTGGTCCTGACCAACACCAGCGTCGGGGCTGGCGCGGTCATCACAGGCAACAACCTGGCGACGGCGGGTTCGGGCGTCGGCGTGTCGGGCACCTCCACCCTGGGAGCCGGAGTCTACGCCGCGGGCGTCACGGGCCTGGTCGCCGTGGGGGTGAATCCGGGCGGAACCGGGGTGTACGGAAAGGCCATGGGATACGGTTCCGTGGGGGTGTACGGCCAGGCCGACAACACCGTGGGGGACACCAGCGGGGTCTACGGCACCGGTACCTACGGGGTCTACGGCTTTTCCACGGCCACCCTGGCCGGCGGCGTGTACGCCCAGGACACCAACGGATACGCCCTGCAGGCCCTGGGAGGCACCTTCGGAGTTTCCACCACGGCCGTCAATGGGACAGGCGTTTTCGCCCAGGGCGTGACCGGCGTGGCGGGCCTGGCCACGGCACCGGGCGGCACCGGGGTCATCGCCGGCGACGGAGGCCAGGCCGGCGCATTGGCCTTGGAGGCCAATGGAATCAGTGTGTTCAACGGCCAGGTACAGAATGATTCCGGCGGTATCCGTTTCCCGGACGGCACGGTGCAGACCACGGCGGCCAACGGCAGCGGCATCCCCATCCCGCTCAGCCTGACCAGCAACACGGTCCAGGCAACCATCAGTGGGACGAACCAGGGCGGTGGGCCGGGGGTGTCGGGAACCTCGGCCACGGGTGACGGCGTGTACGCCCAGGGAGCCACCGGCCTGTTGGCGGAGGGAGACACAGCCGTTTCCGCCACGGCGGGCGCCAATGCGGGGTCCTACGCGGTCTACGCGGTCGGCTCCGGGTCCAACGCCACCATCCGCGCCATCAACAATTCCGGCGTGAATTACGCCACCGGGGTGTGGGCCACCTCCAACGGGCCCAACGGATACGGGGTGTATTCCGAAGCCAATGGAAACGCCACGTCCATCCGGGGCATCCAATACGGACCGGGAACCGGGGTCTGGGGGGATGCCCAGGGCGGCGGCTATGGGGTCTGGGGCGACGGCGGCACGGCGGTGGTGGGCGTCGGCAGCACCATCGGCCTGTCGGCCACCTCGAGCGCCACCAGTGGCGGATATGGCGTGTATGGATCCATCAATTCCGGGACCGGGTACGGGGTCTATGGAAACAATTATTCCCTGTCGGGAGGCGGTGTCGGTGTGGGGGGCTCCGGCGATGTGGGTGTCTACGGAAACGGTGTGGGATACGGCGTTGTCGCCACGGGCTACTACTTCGGCCTCTCGGCCACGGCCAGCGGGTCCAGCGCAAATGCCATCAATGCCGCGGCGAACTCAAGCGCGGCCACCGTGCAGGCCGTCAACAACGGCAGCTTCTACGCCGTGAACGCCGTGAACAACGGCACGGGCAGCGCGCTTGCGGGCATCGCCAACGGCACGGCCGGGGACGGCGTGGTGGGCCAGAGCACCGGGGTGAGCAACGGCAACGCCGTGCAGGGGCAGAAAACCAACGCCAGCGCCACGGGAGGGTCGGGGGTCTGGGGAAC
>JAJYGY010000174.1 GCA_021790555.1 bacterium | reverse complement strand
CATGCTGAGCCGGGTCCAGGGCTTCACCGATCCGTGGCAGGACCCGCTGGGCAAGGGCTTCCACACGATCCAGGGTCTCTTCGCGCTCGGCCTGGGTGGACTCTTCGGGGCCGGCCTGGGGGCCAGGGCCTCGCGCACGATCTGGGGGAGCAGTTCGGCCACCGGGGGCGCCGGCTTGGTCGCCCCGACCACCTTTTTCCTCACCGAAACCGGGGCCGCGCTTCCCGGCAGCACCAGGCGGATGCGGTTGAGCACCGGCGTGGCGGCCTCGCCCTCGGCGCGGCCGCCCCCCATGCCCTCGCCCAGCAGCTCGTCGAGCATGCGCGAGGCCTGGGAGCCCCCTTTATCCTGGAACCTCTCTTCCGCCACGGAACCACCCTTGAAAAGCCCGGCCCGCCGTCAGGGCAGGTCGTCGTCCTGGATCTCCTGGGCCGCGTTCATCAGCACCTGCTGGATGGGAACCTCGCGCTGGGTGAAGACCCTCTGCAGAACCTGGGTGTCGAACACGTCCTGGATCTGGGGCCAGTGGTCCATGTGGGGCACCACCCGGACGTACTGCAGGTTGTCGCTGACCATCTTGAAGGCCGGCTCGTTGACCAGCTGGGTGGCCACGGAAAAGGCGCCCGGATAGATCGGCATGCCCCGGGACTTCATCTCGCGGTATTTGGCCAGCTGGTTGATGGGGGAAAGCATGTACTGGATGAAGGCCCAGGCCGCCCGCTTCTTTTCCGGCGGGCTTTGGGCGTTGATGATGAAGTAGTCCCCGCCCGAATGCGAGGCGCGGATCCCCGTGGGCCCGGCCGGAAGCGGGGCGATGGCCAGGTCGTCGGGGTTCATGCCGTAGCGCGAGATCAGGTTGGGCATCTGGTTGGGGACCCCCAGCATCATGCCGAGCTGCCCCAGGGCGAAGAGCTGAGAAATTTCATCCATCGAGGCCAGCGGATTGGGCTGCATCACCTTGTCCTTGAAGCGCAGGTCGTGCAGGAAATGCAGCGCCTCCACCCCGGCGTTCTCCTGGAAGGCCGGCACCATCCTGCCGCCCTGTTCCTGCAGCATCTGGCCCCCGGCCTGCCACAGGAAGTCGATGAACTGGTCCGTGGTGGGCGAAAAGCCCAGGCCGTACTGGTTGTCTTCCGGCCGGGTGAGCTTGACGGCGTCGTCCCTCAGTTCCTGCCAGGTGGTGGGGGGCTTGTCCGGGTCCAGGCCGGCCTTGCGGAAGAGGTCCTTGCGGATGAGCAGGGTCTGGAAATAGGAGTCATAGGGCACCCCGTAAAGGTGTCCGTCCACCTCGGCCGGTTCGAACAGCACCGGGGGGATGAAGGCCTTGAGGTCCCAGCCGGCCACCTCGGTGTCCAGGGGCGCCAGGAATCCCTGGCGGGCCAGGGTCGGGACGGCGCCCACCCAGATGTGCACCACGTCCGGGCCCTTGCCCCCGGCCATCACGGTGACGAACTGCTGCTGGATGTATTCGCGGGAAATGGGATGCACGCGGAAGGGGCGGTGGATCCGGGCCGAATATTCGGCTTCGAACTGGCGCAGGGCCGACATCCAGATCTCGCGCTCGTCCGGCCTGGAGGCGGGCGGCTGGTTCCACACCGTCAGCACCAGGGGCCGGGCGGCCCCGGCGGCGCGCAGGCGGCCCGTGGCCAGCGCGGCCAGGCCGCCAAGGGCCAGGACCGCCAGGATGGCTTTGAAAGGAGGTAGTTTCATCATTTCCCTTGCGCCGGGGTTGCTGGAAACAGGATCATTGTAGGGGCGCTCCCCCGGGGCGTCAATCGCGGGATGCCCGCGGCCCTCACTTGGTGAACAGGATCACCTCGACCCGGCCACCGGCCCCTTCGCCCGCGCCGGCCTCCCCGCTGTCCCCGTAGCCCACCGATGCCACCGCGGTCACCGGAATCCCCTGGCCCCGCACCAGGAAATCGGCGACGCCCTGGGCGCGCCGGAGGGAAAGGCCCAGGGCCCCCTGGGGCGCCGCCCCGGCCTCCCCCTTCGCGCAGTAACCGACGACCTGGACCAGGTAGTCGCTGCCATACTTCCGGACGGCTTCGGCCGCGTTCTTCAGCAAGGAGAGCTGGGCCGGGTCCACCTGGGGATCGCCCTGGCCGAAGGTGATGGTCGTCAGCGGCACCTTGATGGCCGACTGGAGGCTGAAGGCCCGGATGTCGCTTTCCACCTCAAGGGCGGGGGAGGAGGCCAGCGCTCCGCTGGGCATTTCCAGCCCCAAAACGGCCCGGTACAGCGAGCCCGGCGGCACCGGCGCGCCGGAATCGTCCACGCCCTTCCAGTCCAGGCTGGCGGGCGGCGCCCCCCTTCCCTTCAGGGTCCTCACCGCGTTTCCGGACGGGTCGCGGATGGAGAGGGTCCAGCCGCGGGGGGCCTCCCCCCCGGGTTCCAGCTCCGGCGCGAAGGCCAGTCCTGCGCCGGCCTGGAAGATTTCGGCGGACGCCGTCAGGCTCACCCCCGGCCTGGCGGAATCCGCGCGGACGCGCGCCTCCGCGCGCAGGTGGATTCCGGAGCGCAGGGTCAGGTCCAGGACGGCCGAATACCTTCCGTCCGCCACCACCCGCCCCCGCCCGTCCTTCCCGTCCCAGGCGAATCCCTCGGGAAGGCCCCCGCGGCCCCGGTAGCTTCTCACCACGTGCCCGCGCGAATTCAGCACCCTCAACCGGTAGAAGGCCGCCTTTTCCTCCCGGGGCAGGGCCGCCTCAAAACGCACCTGGTCCCTGCCGCTGGGCGGACGGGGGGCGAACAGGTCGGCGTCCGGGCGCAGTTGCAGCCTGACCGCCTTGCGGCTCAGGCGCACCCCGCAGGAGGCCTGGCCCAGGGTCTTTCCTTCCGCGTCCCGCAGCGACAAAAGGCAGCGGTAGTCCCCGGCGGCCGCGTCCCGGCCGTCCCATTCCAGGCCGGGCGGAGGCATGCCCGGGCCCCCGTAGGACTTCACCGTATCCCCCTTGTCCGACACCACCACCAGGCTCCAGGCCGACACGGTGGCGGTGTCCCCCTCCGCCTGGACCAGCAGGCGGGTGGTGGGCAGGGCCGACCCAGGGGCCGGGGAGAACGAAGGCGGCGAGGCCCGCAGGCCCGCCTTCAGCGGCGCGGGCGCGGCCAAGGCCGGGGTTGCCGTGGGGCCCGGCGCCGGGGCGGCCACGGACCGGGCGCCCGCCGCGGGCGTGGGGGCTGCCGTGGGGCGGGACCTGGCCTCGGCGCCCGCCGG
>JAJYGY010000407.1 GCA_021790555.1 bacterium | reverse complement strand
TGACGATCGTGTCCGACGAAGAGGCGATGGCCGCCTCAAGTACCATATCGTCATCCGGATCCTTGAGCACCGGCCTCCAGAGGAAGTGAACCCGCTGCCGGACGCACGCCATGCAGAAGAAGTCCAGGATATCCCCCACCTGGGAGGCCGAAAGCTGGATGCCAGAATCCGGGCGTGTGGTCACCGCCTCGTATTCAAGCGCCAGGGCGACCGAAAGGCAGAATTCCACCTGTCCGCCGCCCAAAAGCATGAGAACCTTGTGTGAGGCGCCCTTGCTGGATCTCAGCGCCGAAACCAGGACATTGGTGTCCAGAACGATCCGGTGTCGCATCATAGTGGTATTATATATGATACCATCAGAAAATCAAGGGACCGGCCTCCGGGCCGGCGGTTTCGCCGGCCCCAATTGAGGCGGTCATCCCTTGGCCAGGAGCCAGGCGCCGGTGGCGGCCACCAGCAGGCCGCTGGCCAGGGGCAGCCACAGGGCGGCGCGGTCCGAAGGCAGGAAGCGGCGCGCCCGGCTGCCGGCCTCCACGGCCAGCACCCCCACGGTCGCCAGGGCCGCGGCCAGGCCCAGGCTGTAGGTGAGCACCGTCACCAGGCCCAGCAGGGCCCGGCCCAGCGAAAGCGCCACCAGCAGGGCGGCCAGGGCCCCCGGGCAGGGCAGCACGCCGTTCCCCAGGCCAAGCAGGGCGACCTCCCAGGCGCCGCCATGGCGGTGGGCGCGGCCGTGGGCATGGCCGTGCGAGTGGCCGTGGGAGTGTCCGTGGCGCAGGTCCCGAACGGCCCGGACCGCCACCCACAGGCCCAGGACCCCCAGGCAGCCCGCCCCGGCCAGCCTCACCCAGCGGAACATCTCCCCGGCCGGAAGCACTCCCTTCAGGGCCAGGCCGCCCGCGGCCAGCAGCACGACCACCGCGGTGTGCGAAAACGTGGTGGCGACCCCCAGGATGAGGGCGTCCTTCCAGGTGTGCTCGCCGGAAACCAGGTAGGACGAGGCCAGGGACTTCCCATGCCCCGGCTCCAGCGCGTGCAGCGCCCCCAGGGCAAAAGCCAGGGGCAGGTAGGCCCATCCCAACGGAAGCGCGTGGTTCATTTCAGGGACACTCCAAAACGCGGGTTTGCGATCATTCCTCTTTCGTCTCCACCGCTTTGCCGGCCTCCGTCTCCACCCTGATCTCCCGGATGGCATCCGCGCTTTCACCCGCGGGCCTAAAACACCATTTTGACGTGGTATAATAAAAGCAACTTCCTTGGGAGGCCACCATGATCTTCCTGCTGGAGATCCTCGTGTATCTCGTCGGTGTTCTCTACCTGCGCCGCCACCCCGAAGCTTTCGACCATCTCCGCCCCTTCCTGGGCTGGATGAAGGAAACCCCCAGAAAACCTTCCTCCCTGGGCCCTTTGGATTCGTCCCAGATAAAGGCGTGGCTGTACCACCGTTAAAAAGGCCGCTTCGTGATCTCAAAAGGCCATTCAGGGACAGCCCGCGTGCTGTTGCCGCCGGGATATTTTCGTCTTGAGGCGGCAAAGATGGGGAAGGAAACGTGACGGACTCAGTGCCCGGGATGCTCCTTGACCGCGATCTTGCCGGTTTCCAGCAGGGATTTCAGGTTGGAAAGGATAAGGGGCCAGCCCCCGGCCACGGCGTCGATGAGCTTGGACTTGGGCCGGCCGATCTCGTGGATGATGCTGACCCGGACCGAACTCTGGACCTTCTTCAGCTCGATGCTGCAGCGGGCCGGGCCCTCGGCCTTGATGGCCTTCTGCCACTCGTGCTGCCAGTGGATGACCATGCGCCGGGGCGGGTCGATTTCAAGGATCCTCCCCGTGTCGGTGGGCTTGCCGTCCGGCAGCAGCATCTTCCAGGGCGAACCCTTCTTCCAGCCGGACTGGATATCCATGCCGAACCAGTACTGGCGGATAAAGGCCGGGTCGGTGAGGGCCTTCCACACCTTCTGGGGCGTGGAGCGGATGTAGGTGACGTAGACGAATCGGCTCTTTCCTGCCGCGCGCATGGGGTCCTCCCTGGGGGGTTTCAGCCCTGGCCGCCTTCGAGGCGGCGCTTCAGGCTGCTGAGCGCTTTCAAGCGCGGCTTTTCGAACTTGCATATCCAGCGGTCGTAGACCTGCTGCAGGGGCACCGTGTTCAGGAAGTGGAGCTTCTCGCGCCCGCGCCAGCGCACAGTCACCAGGTTTGCCGCCTCGAGCACGGCCAGGTGCTGGGTCACCCCCTGGCGCGTCATGGCCAGGTGCCGGCAAAGCTGGCCCAGGGTCTGTCCGTCCTGGGCGTGCAGCCGGTCCAGAAGCTTCCTCCGACCCTTGTCCGCCAGGGCCTTGAAGAGCAGGTCCGCGTCGCTCATGGCCGCCATAATAGGCAAGTATATACTTGCATGTCAAGGGAAAATAGGGCCCGCATTATTTAATGACTGGCCGCCGATTTTTCATTCGCGGTCGCGGAGACGTTCGCACTCGGCCTCGGGATATCCCGATCATCTGATTCCATATTTCCTGACAAACCAGCTCTTCACCACTTGGGTGAGTACCGCGTAGCTGACCAATGTGGCGATCAGCCAATAAAAATAGGTGTGAGGCAGCGGGCACATCCGAAGGTCCCGGGCTAAGGGAGAAAACGGGATCCAGATGCCGATGGCCATGATCAGCGCCGTGGTCGCCACCAGGGCTGGGGCCGGCCGGCTTTGGAGGAAGGGGATCTTGTTGGTCCGGATCATGTGCACAATGAGAGTCTGTGAAAGCAGGCCCTCCACAAACCAACCTGTCTGGAAGAGGGACTGTTTTTCCGGTGAATTGGCCCAGAAAACGAACCACATTAGGCCGAAGGTGGTATAGTCGAAGATGGAGCTGATGGGGCCGATGAAGATCATGTAACGGGCGATGTCGCCCAGCTCCCACTTGCGCGGCAGGGCAAGGTATTCCTCGTCCACCCGGTCGAGGGGGATGGCAACCTGGGAAAAGTCGTAGAGCAGGTTCTGAACCAAGATCTGAACCGGGAGCATGGGCAGGAAAGGAAGCAACACGCTGGCGCCCAGCACGGAAAACATGTTTCCAAAATTGGAACTGGCGCCCATCTTGATGTATTTGACGATGTTTCCGAAAACTCTCCGCCCCTCCACCACCCCGTGTTCCAGCACCAGGAGGCTCTTTTCCAGCAAAATAATATCGGCGGATTCCTTGGCGATGTCCACCGCGTTGTCCACC
>JAJYGY010000087.1 GCA_021790555.1 bacterium | reverse complement strand
GGCTGGTTGCAATCGTCCTTTGATCTTCTACAATTTTACGGAAGCCGCGGCCCGGCGGTTTGCGGCACGGTCAGATTTCCTGCACCGCGGCCCGGTCCAGGATCCAGTTCATGGCCTTGTCCTCCAGCAGCTTCTGGCGGATGCCGGATTCGCGGCCGCTGTCGCGGGCCCAGCGCCGGAACTCCTCCAGCGGGCTCTTCAGGCTGGCGGCCAGGGTCTTCATCTCGGCCTGGAACTCCTCCTCGCTGACCGAAAGCTTCTCGCGCTCGGCCACCTTTTCCAGCACCAGGGCCAGCTTGGCGCGGCGCTCGGCCAGGGGCGCCAGGCGCTGGCGCAGGCCCTCCTCGGCGCCGTCCTGCTCGGCCAGCTGCAGGCCCTGGCTCTTCAGGTTCTGCTTTTCGCGGTCCATCAGGTATTCCTCCTCGGCCTGCACCAGGGCCCGGGGAGGCGTGAAGCCGTGCAGCTCCACCAGTTGCTCGGCCAGCTGGTCGCGGAAGCGGTGCGACCGCTCGGCCTTGGCCTGGGCCGAAAGGGCCTCGCGGATCTTGCCCTTCAGCTCGTCCAGGGTCTCGAACTTGCCGACCTGCTTGGCGAACTCGTCGTCGAAGGCGGGCAGGCGGCGCTCGCGCACCTCGTGCACGTGGATGACGAATTCGGCGTCCTTGCCGGCCAGGTGCGAGGCGTGGTAGTCCTCGGGGAAGCGCACCTTCACCGTGGCCTTGCCGCCCGCGGCGACGCCTTCCACGCCCTTCTCAAAGCCGGGGATGGTCTGGCCCGAACCCAGCACCAGGGGCATCTTCTGGCCTCGGCCGCCCTCGAAGGGCTGGCCGTCGATCTTGCCCACGAAATCCACCACCGTGTAGTCGCCCTGGGCGGCCGGGCGCTGCACCGGGGGCCCCACCTCCACCAGGCGCTCGGCCAGGGACTTCAGCTCCTTTTCCACGGCCTCCTCGTCCACGCCCTCCTTGGGGCCCGTCACCTTCAGCCCGCTGAGGGCGCCGGCCAGCTCGAAATCGGGCTTGATCTCCACCTGGGCCCGGAACTGCAGCACCGAGTCGCTGCCCAGCTCCAGGTTCTCGATGCGGGGCCGCCCCACCACGGAGAGCTTGCTTTCGGCCACGGCCTCCATGGTGGCGCTGGGGACCAGCCTTTCCACCAGTTCCTGCCGCAGGGTGGGGGCGTAGTTCTTCTCCACCAGGTCGCGGGGGGCCTTGCCGGGCCGGAAGCCGGGCAGCTTCACCCGGCGGCTGATCTCGCTGAGCACCTGCTCCCTCTCGGCGGCCACCCGCTCGCTGGGGACGGTGATCTCAAGGGTGCGGGTCAGGGCGCCGCTTTCCACAACGTTGACTTTCATGCAACCGCCTCGAAAACATGGGTTTGGGCCTGGCCTAACAGGCCATTATTCCGCGCCGGCCCCTGCCTGTCAAGAAAAGGGGCGCTCGCCGCCCCCGGCCGGCCCCGCGGGGGCCTGCAACTGCAGCACCATCAGGGGGTAGCGCTGGACCAGGTCGCCGTCCAGCAGCACCTCTATCCAGTGGCGGCCCGGGGACTGGAAGGGCACGTTGCGGAAGACCGAATGGGCCGTCACCGTGGCGAAGGTCTCGGAAAGCGCGATCTCGGTCTCGGGAACCTCGCTCACCGTGGCGTTTTCGGGGGAGACGATGCGGACCTTCTGGCGGTAGCGCCCCTCGCCGTTGCACCAGCGGTTGACCACGTGCAGCTGGTTGTAGACCGAGGGGAACTTGAGCGTGGCGATGGCTTCGAAAATGCCGATGAGGATGAACTTGCCGTTGTCCTCGCGCCGCACGTCGTCGCAGAGCACGGAAAATTGGAGGTCCGGTTTCAACATCGCCTTTCCAGGGTGTGCGAGAGGAGGGACTTGAACCCTCACGGGTTGCCCCACTGGATCCTAAGTCCAGCGCGTCTGCCATTCCGCCACTCTCGCCTAAAGACTTATCCTTATTTTACAAGCGTTTTTCGTTTCCGTCCAAAATCCGATTCCCGCCTAAACCGCGCTTTGTGCCAATTTTGTGCCAGCCGTGCCGTGCAGGTACCGCTGATATCGCTCCATCTCCGCCTGATGGTGGTCCGGGGAAAGGTGCGCGTAGATCATCGTCGTCTGCACGCTGGAATGCCCCAGCAACTTGCTTACCGTAAAGATGTCCACCCCCGCCATCACCAGGTCGCTGGCGTAGGTGTGGCGCAGGTCGTGGAATCGGAAATCCCTGATGCCCGCCCTCGCCATGGCATTCTGGAAGGGCGTCCTGAGGTCGCGGTAGGGCTTGCCCAGGCGGTTCCTGAAGAGCGGCTCCTCGTCCGTCAAGCCGAAGGCCAGCCGGGAAAGAACCGCCCGGACTTCGGGGATGATGGGGATTTGCCGGTGCTGGCCGGACTTGGTCCTTTCCAGGTAGATAAAGCCCTTCTGGAAATCCACGTCCTTCTTCCGCAGGCCCAGCAATTCGCCGCGCCTCATGCCCGTCCGCAGGGCCACCAGGACCACGTCCTTCAAGCGGCCCTGGCATTGCCCAAGCAAGGCCTCCTGCTCCGGCTTTTCCAGGAACCGAATCCGTCCCCTCGGCTCCTTGAAAAATTCAACCTGCTTCACCGGGTTGGCTTTCACCAGGCCCCAGCGGATTCCCAGGTTGAAGACCTTCCGCAGGGCCGCGAGGCTGCGGTTGGCCGTGGACTTGGAGACCTCGCCCGCCCTCGCGAACTGGAACTCTTCCACAAGCGCCGGATTGATTTCTTCGAGATACTTCTCCCCGAAGAACCGTTCCAGGATGTTGAAGTAATGCTTGTAGAAGCCGTCCAGCGACCTTCTGCCTATCTTCTCCTCGTACCGCCGGGCCCTTTCCAGCAGGTCCTTGAACCTTGTCCGGGTCTCGGTCCGGGTGTCGAAAAACTTTCCTTCCCGGACCTTGGTCACCAAGGAAGCAAGGATCGCCTCGGCCTCGGTTTTTGAGGTGGTATTGGCCGAATGCCGAGCCCGTCTTCCATCAGGGCCCGTGTAGTCAACCCAATATATGTTACCACGCCGGAATACGCGCATCAGCGTCCTTTCCGCCGTTTTCCACAACAGCGGAATCCTATCAGAAGAAGGGGGTCCTGCCTATTCCAAAACGGGTTTCTCCCGATCGGCCAGCCACTTCTCCAAGGCCTGCCTGCTGTAACGAATCCTGCTGCCAACCTTGAAATGCGGTATTTCTCTTTCCTGCTGCCAGCG
>JAJYGY010000159.1 GCA_021790555.1 bacterium | reverse complement strand
CCGGATGAGGCACTCGATCCCCTCGGCCTCCAGCAGTCCCTTGGCCAGGTTGGCCTCCAGCGGATTGCCGATCGCGGCCAGTTCCACCAGCCCTTCGCCGCAGTCCCCCCCGCGGCCCAAGCCCCCCGCCGGCTTCACATCCTCTCCGGAGTCTCGATCCCCAGCAGTTCCAGGACCTTCTCAAGCTGGGCCAGGCAGATCCGGGCAAGTTGGAGCCAGGAGGCCCGCAGGGCCGGATCCTGCTCGCCCAGGATGTGGCACTGCTGGTAGAAGCCGCTGAAGGCCTGGGCCAGCCGGAAGGCGTGCTCACACAGGTGGTTGGGCGCGCGGTGCCGGTGCGCCTCGCGGGCCGCGTCCGGGAAAAGCGCCAGGGCCATCATCAATCCCTCCTCCCTGCCGGTGGCGGGAAGCAGCTCGCCCGGCTCCAGCCCCGCCTCGGCCGCCTTGCGCAGGATGGACTTGACGCGCACGGCTGCGTAGAGGTGGTAGGGCCCGGTGCGGCCCTCGAAGCGCGTGAATTTGGCCAGGTCGAACACGTAGTCCGAGCCGCGGTGGTTCATCAGGTCGGCGTATTTCAGGGCGGCGATGCCCACCTTGCGGGCGATGCCGGCCTGTTCCTCCGGGGGGTATTCGCCGGCCACGCCCAGTTCGCGCATGGCCTTCAGGGCCTCGTCCTGGGCCATGCGGATGAGGTCCTTCAGCTTCATGACGCCTCCGGAGCGCGTCTTGAAGGGCTTGCCGTCCGGGCCGTTGACCGTGCCGTAGGCCACGTGCTCGCCCCGGCAGCGCTCCAGGTAGCCCGCCTTGGCGGCGGCCCGGAAGACCTGCTCAAAATGCAGTCCCTGCCTCTTGTCCACCACGTACAGGACCAGCGAGGCCCGCTGTTCGAGCGCGCGCTCCCGCAGGGTGGCCAGGTCGGTGGTGCCGTACAGGTAGCCTCCGTCGGACTTCACCAGGAGCAGGGGCGGGATGCCCCCCTCCTGGTCCACGGGCACCACCAGGGCCCCTTCGCTGGGCCGGGCCACGCCGGCGCGTTTCAGTTCGTCGATCATGCCCGGGATGGCGTCCTGGTAATGGCTCTCGCCCAGCCACAGGTCGAAGTCCACGCCCAGCGCGGAGAAATCCTCCCGGGCCGCGGCCACCGACACCTCCACGAAGTGCCGCCACAGGGCGCGGTAGCCCGGCCTGCCCTGCTGCAGCTCGAAGGTAGCCTGGCGGGCCCGCTCGGCCTCGGCCGGGTCCTCCTTGCACAGGGCCGAGGCCCGGGGGTACATCTCCTCCAGGTCGGCGACCGAAACCGGCGCTTGCGCGGGGTAGGGGCCCGGGAAGGCGGCGTCGAAATAGGGCAGTCCGGGCTGGCTCCTGGAAAGCGCGACGATCAGCATCCCCATCTGGGTGCCCCAGTCCCCCAGGTGGATGTCGCTGACCACCGCCTGGCCCAGGAAGCGGAAGAGGCGCTGCAGGCTGTCCCCCAGAATGGTGGAGCGCAGGTGGCCCACGTGCATGGACTTGGCCACGTTGGGCCCGCCGAAGTCCACCACCACCTTTTCGCGTGGGGAAAGGGGCGGGCAGCCCAGGGCCGCGTCGGCGCCCATCTCCGCCACGTGGCGGGCCAGGAATCCGGGCTTGAGGCGGATGTTGATGAAGCCCGGCCCGGCCAGGGACAGGGACTCGAAAAGCTCCTTCTCCTCCAGGGCGTCCAGAACGGCCTGGCCCACCTCGCGCGGGTTGCGCCTGGCGGCCTTGGCGGCGGCCAGGGCCCCGTTGCACTGGAACTGGCACAGGTCCGGCCTTTGCGATTCCACCACCTGGCCGTGTTCGGGCGGGCAGCCGGCCTTTTCAAAGGCCGCGGAAAAGGCCCGGGTGAGTCGGTCGGTCAGGGACAGCATCCTTCAGGGCTCCTCGTAGCTTTCCAGCCTGGCGACGCGCTGGACCAGGGGCGGATGGGAATAGGTGAACAGCACCGTGGCCGGGTGCGGGAAAAGGTTCCCCAGATTCTCCTTCTGCAGCTTCTTCAGCGAGGAGATGAGGAAGCGCGGCCCGCCCTCCACGCCCGCCTCCAGGCTGGCGAAGGCGTCGGCCTGGTATTCGTAGGCCCGGCTGAGCCCGCTGAGCAGGGGGCTGATCCAGAACAGCACCGCCGGGCCGCACAGCACCAGCAGCAGCAGGGTGGCCCCCATGCCCGCCCGGCCCAAGCCGAAGGCCGCCGCGAAGGCGGGCAGGCGTCCCAGCCAGCCGGCCAGGGCGAAGCCGCCAAGGGTGAAGGCCAGGGACAGGAGCGTGAACTTCAGGGTGTGGCCCTTCTTGGAATGGCCGATCTCGTGGGCCAGCACGGCCTCGACTTCGGCCTCGTCCAGCTGGGCCAGCAGGGTGTCGAAAAGCACGATGCGCCGGAAGCGCCCGAAGCCCGTGAAGAAGGCGTTGGAATGGCGCGAGCGCCGCGAGCCGTCCATCACCTTCAGGTCGTTGACGGGGAAGGCGCAGCGTCCGGCCAGCTTCAGCAGGCGCTCCTTCAGGCCGCCCTCCTCAAGCGGCTTGAAGGTGTTGAACCAGGGCATGATCCAGCGGGGGTAGACCAGGGTGAGCGCCACCTGGAAGGCCCCCACGGCGGCGAAGCCCCACAGCCACCAGGAACGGCCCAGCCAGGAGGCCAGCTCCAGCACCAGCAGGACGACGGGCCAGGTCAGCGCCGCCTGCACCAGCATCCCCTTGGCCGCGTCCGCGGCCCACAGGCCCGGCGTGTTGCGGTTGAACCCGAACCGCTCCTCCAGCCGGAAGGTGCGCCACCAGTCCAGCGGAAGGTCCGCAAGCTCCAGCAGGAGCAGGGCGGCGACGAAGAAACCGGCCTGGCCCAGCGGCCCGGCCCCCAGGACGGAAGCCAGGGCCGGCAGCAGGCCGGAAAACAGGAGGGCCAGCAGCAGGGCCTGGGAGAAGGTTTCCTGGACCATGCCGAACCCGTTCTTGGCCAGGGTGTATTCGACCGACTTGCCGAAGGTTTCCGGGTCGGCCAGGGAGGCGAGCGAGGGCGGCAGGGCGCCGGAGCGCTCCCGGACGTGGCGGCGGTCCAGCAGGGCAAGGACCAGCCTGGCGGCCAGCCTCAGCAGGATCAGGACGAGGACGAGGATCGCGATCGGGTTCATGGCTCCCACCAGGGTGATTGAAACAAGGGAAATTACCGTCCTTTGGGCGGCCTTGCAACCCCAAAAAAAAGGCCGCCCTTGAAGGGCGG
>JAJYGY010000382.1 GCA_021790555.1 bacterium | reverse complement strand
GAACTGCAGGCAGGAATAGGAATCCGCCCCGCTGGCGTTCTCGTAGCCGGAAGAGGTGGCCCCCACGGCGATGGTGTAGGTGGTGTTGTACTGGGCCGCGGCGGGGACCTCGATGTTGAAGGTCTGGGTGAAGGTGGCGCCGCAGTAGGTGAGGTCGGCCGGCGAGACCCAGCCCCCGTTGTTGGGGTAGGTGCTGGTCCCCCAGTTCTGGGTGTTGGTCTGCGGGTCCGGGGCCGAGGGGCTGGTGTTCTTCTCCACGATCCACCATTCGTCCGAGGCGGCCCCGATGTTGTAGCTTCCCGGGCTGCCGTCGGTGCAGGGCGAAAGCACGTCCTGGCCCTGGACGGTGGCGTAGAGCGTGGAATTGCCGGGGGTGATCTGGTAGTAGCAGTTGGTCAGCTCGTAGGTGACGGTCAGGGTGGCCGAATCCCCGGGGGAGACGCAGCCGTTGGGGTCGTTGAAGGCCAGGGCCGTGATGGTGAGGTTGCCGGCCGCCAGGGCCCGGACCGCGGGCAGAAACAGGGCCAAGGCCAGGAAGGCCAGCAGCCTGCCCGCATGGGACTTGCGCGCGTCAAGATGGGGAACTGGTCTTGTCATGGCCGGGCCTCGGGAATCAAGCGGCACAAACCCGCCACTGACCGGTTTTGCGTAAACGTTTAACTAATTTGACGGACCCGTCCTTCAAAGCGCCGGTGCGCGAGGTCGCGCGCCGGCCTTGAAGGTCCCCTCACTTCAGGATGTACACCAGCAGGGGCGTGGGGTCCTGCCTCACTTCCCCTCCCTGCCGGGAATTCAAAACCATGTAATACAGGCCGTTGGCCAGTCCGGACTTGAAGCCCGCGGGCAGCGGCACGCGGTTCCAGCCTCCCTGCCAGGCCCCGGGCAGGTCCCGGCTGGAGACGCATACCATGGCCTTGGTGTAGACCTGGTACTGGATGGAGTCGGCCGGACCGGCCAGCCGGACGTACAGGCAGTCCGGATTGGGGTTGGGGCCCGGCTCGGCGGAAAGGATCTGGTTGACCCCGCCCCCCGGCCCGGGCGTGCCCCGCCCCGTGGTGGAAGTGGGGCCCGCCGAAGGCGTGCGGCTGGGCGTGGGACTGGGCGTGGCCGTGGGGCTGAAGGTCGGCGTGTCCGTGGCCGTGCTGCCGGCGGGCGGCGGCGTGGGGCTTGGCGTCGCCGAGGCCGGCGGCGTGGAGCTGGCCGTGGACGTCGGCGTGGCCATGGGCGTGGAGGTCCCGGTGGCCGTGGGCGGGGGCGTGCCCGAAGGAGTCGCCGAGGCCGTGGGGCTGGCCGTGGACGTGGGGCTTTGGCTGGGCGTGGCCGTGGCCGTGCTGCCGGCGGGCGGCGGCGTGGGCGAAGCCGTGGAAGTCCCGCTCAGGGTGGCCGTGCCCGTCACCGTGGGCGTCCCCGTCCCGGTGGCCGAGGCCGTGGCGGTGGGCGAGGCGGAAGGCGAGGCCGTGCGGGTGGGCGAGGGCGACCAGGATTCCGTGGCGCTGGCCGTGGGGCTGGCCGTGGAGGTGCCCGAAGGCGTGCCCGTGGGGCTGGGGCTGGGCGTGCGCGTCGGGGACGGGCTGGCCGTGCGCGTGGAGGAGGCGGTGGGCGAGGCCGTGGGGGAGGGCGTGCCCGTGCGGGTGTCGCTGGGGCTGGCGCTGGGCGTGGGCGAGGGCGGGCAGGCGGTGTCGGTGTGCAGCACCACGTTGTCGATATAGTAGACCGCGCCGGCGGCGGGGGTCCCCACGCTGGGGACGAAGAAGATCTCGGAGATGCCGCTGGGGTTGACGTGGGTCCAGTACAGGGGGAAGGACACGTGGTTCCAGCCCGTGGCCAGGTTGACGGTGGCGGCGCAGCCGCCGGCGGAGCTGGTCGGGCAGGTGGGGTCCACCTCGTACTGGGCAGCGCCGGAATTGGTGACGCGGAACTGGAGCTGGTCGTAGGTGGAACCCCCGCCCCACAGGGGGTGGTTGGGGTCGACATACAGGTCGAAGGTGATGCGGTCGTAGGAACCCCAGTTGATGGGGGCGAAGCCGCTCAGGTCCGAGACCTTGTCCTGGAAGCTGGCCGCGGTGGCCACGGTGAACTGGATGCTCCCCGTCCCGGTGCTGACGTAGGCGGTGACGGTGTTGGCGTTCTGGCTGCCGTCCACCCCGGACCAGATGCCGTTCTCCGACAACGAATCGCAGGAATTCAGCACCAGGGGGCAGTCGGCCGGCGTGGGCGTTTCGGTGGGGCTGGGGCTGAAGGTGGGCGTGACGGTGGGGGTGTTGAGGGCGGGGGGGGGCGTGTCGGTGGGCGTGCCGGCCTGGGGCAGCGGGAAGGGCCCGGTGGCGCAGTACTGGGCCACGGCCGAGCGCAGGTAGCCGCCGTCGTCGTCCGTGGAATTGGTGGGCGCGTGCTGTCCCCAGGTGTCGCTGATGCCCGTGCCCGTGTAGCCGCTGTTGAAGACGCTGGAGGTCGGCACGGTGTTGTCGCCGCTGCCGTTGAGGGCGCCCATCATGTCGCGGGCGTGGGTCAGGTAGGTGCAGGCGTTGTTGCTGTTGGTCAGGCTGGCGCCCACGGGGGCCGAATAGTAGCCCGACCCGAACAGCACGCCCAGGATGCCGTGGTTCGCCCAGAAGCCGGGCCCCTGGGTGGTGTCGGTGCTGGAGTAGGCGTCGCCCGGGCTTCCCGAGCTTCCGTTGGTGCTGGTGGAGGGCAGCATGGCCTGGGCCGAGTCGTCTCGGAAATGGCCGTTGGAGTTGTTGCAGGTCTTCATGTAGGTGTTGCCGATGGGGATCTGCCACAGGAAGCCCGGCACGCCCAGCTGGTTGGAGACCTCGTTGACCACGTAGCCCACCCGGCCCCAGGTGCGCGCCAGGTTGCCCGAGGAAGGTGGCGTGCTGAAGTCAAGGTCGGTCCAGCGGAAGGTGGGGGTTTCGCCGCTTCCCAGGATGCCGTACTGGTAGAACCAGTCGGCGTCGCGGTCCGAGGGGTCGGCGAAGAAGAGGTCGAAAGGCAGGCTGTTGGAGGGGTTGGTGGGGTCGGTCTCGATGGTCTTGATGTAGTTGCACATGGTGGTCACGGCGCTGTCCACCTGGCCCCGCGTCATGCTGCCGCCGTAGACGTCGCCCCCCGTGGCCCAGTGGGTGTAGTGGTGCGCCAGCAGGATCTTGTGGGCCGGGTCGTAGGCGTGGCGCATGTGCCAGATGGCCGCGCTCCACCCCTGGATGGAGTTGGGGAAGTTGGTGGGTGTTCCAGGCCGGCCGTCCACCTTGCCGCTGGGGTCCGGGCAGGTGGCGCTTCCCACCATCACCGTGCCCGAGGCCGTGGCCGAGGTGCCGGCCTGGAGCCAGAAGCCGATGCCGTCGGGCTCGAAGTGCAGGATGACGGTGGAGACCGTGGCGTCGCTCTCGATGTCGTGCATCAGCAGGTACAGGTCGGACCAGTAGCCGTTCATGTTGCCGGTGCTGGTGAACCAGGCGGTGCTGCCGTAGGAATAGTAGAAGGTGAAGACCTGGATCTCGCCCTCGGACTCCCAGTGGTTCATCTCGTTGATGTCCCAGGTGGGGCTGGAGGACCAGGTGGTCCATCCGGGCACCAGGTAGGCGTAGCTGTACTTCCAGCAGCCGGCCCCGGCGCTGTCCTTCCAGCGGTCCGGGTCGGAAGGATTGCTGTAGGTGGTGCAGGACCCGCCGGTCACCGTGGCATAGGGGTCCTGCTTGTCCTGGATGCCGAAGCCGAAATAGGAAGGCAGGCCGCTGGGAACGCTGCCGGCGTATCCAAAGGCCACGCTGGAAGCACCCAGGCCCACGACCGCTAATATAATTGAAAGGAATTTCTTGGACATGATCGGCCTGCTTAATTTAAACGTTATAATAAATGGACGAGAAATTCCCTTCTCATCCATTATACCCGGAGATTTTTAAATTTCCAATCAGCGGACTGATTTCAATTTTCTCTTTTAATCAATAAATAAAAGCCTTTTTCAAACTTCTAAAAATATTTATACGTTTCAATATTAGTATAGAAAATTTCCCAGCCAAAAAGTTCCCTGTAAGTTTGGAAGAAAGCCGGTCCTAGCGGTTCAAGGGAACGGCAAAAAGCAGGCCCTGCTTTTCCTGGCACCGGCAGTCGACCAGGTCTCCCCGGGGCGTGGTCAGGGTCACGAGATCCCCGGGTTGGCGGCCCTGGCAGGCGTGGATGGCCTCTTCAGGCGGCTTTTGGAAAGCTTCCGGCCGGCTTCCCCGGCCGGAAGGCTGCCAGGGGGCCATGGAGGGGCGTGCCGGACTCCGCCCGGCCAGGGGCGCGGGATGCTGCTGCCCCTCCACCGCCTTCACGCCGCCTCCCCGCACCAGCCGCACGTAGTTGTCGACGCGGACGGCGTCGCCCTGGGGACCGCGTCCCTGGGGCCAGCGCGAGGCCGAACCGGTCTTGGGGTCGCTGCGCACCGCGCCGGCGCCGTGGACGTCCAGCCAGCTTCCCCGGCCGCCGTCGGGGGGCCGCACGAAACCCATGGCCCTGCCGAAGCACACGTAGACCGCGCCCAGGTTGTCCAGGTGCGTGGTGCTCGTCCAGTACCAGGGCCAGTCCTTGCGGCCGGCCTCGTCGGTGATGGCCGTGCAGTGGAACAGCGGGTCGATGGCCGGGCTGTCGGTCACGTCCGGGGCGCGGCGGTAGTCCACCAGGGTCTGCAGCTCCTTGGCGTCGGGCAGGCGCCAGTCGTCGTGGCCCAGGTAGCGGCGGGCGTCGGCCTCGCGGGCGAAGGCCAGGGCCTGGGGCCAGTCCATGCCCCGCCCGCTGTCGTCGCGGGCCCAGTCCAGGCCCGTGGCCTTGTCCAGCACCGTGCCGTCCTTCCGCGGCTCGAAATCGTTGCGGCCGTAGGCCGGGTTTCCCCGCACGTAGCGCGCGTGGAGCTTCTTGGGCTCCCCGCTCCGGCGGTCCCACCTGGGGTAGGACTTGACGCGGCCGTCGATGAAGTTGACCCCGAAGACGGACCGGTCCCCGCCCATGGTGGGCGAAAGATCCGGGGTGGAGGACCAGTCCTGCGCGTCGATCAGCCTGGCGCCGGAGGCGGTGTCCCCGAAGGCGAAGCCGAAGAAATGGGTGTCCAGGTAGGGCACGCTGTCCCCGGCCGAGTCCCCGGAACGCCCCCGGTAGTCGATGAGGGAAACCAGCGCCTTGACGCCGGGCAGGCGCCAGTCCCGGTGGCCCCCCACCCGGCAGTCTTTGGCCCCGTCCATGGCCTCCTGCCAGCTCACCAGGGGGCCGCGGGCCTGGACCCATTCCAGGCCGGTCACCTCGTCCTCCACCACCCCGTCCCCCAGGTCCTTGTAGGAGGGCTGGGCGCCCTCAAACTGCGCGTCCTGGCCCGAAAGGGGTTCGCCCGGGGCCGGGCAGGGGATGGGGCCCCGGTCGCCGAAGCAGCGGGTCTGGCCCGTGTCCACCACCGGATAGGGCAGGCCCGCGCCCGAAAGCAAGGGCGGCCCCGCCAGGAACGCCGCCCCACAAAACAGACTCAGGAGCCCCTTCATTCCCGTCCTCATGGCGATCCCCCCTCAGGGTTGGTTGCGAAGCAGCCGCCTCACCATGCCCGGCCCCTCGTAGATGAAGCCGGTGTAGACCTGCACCAGGTCGGCCCCCAGGTCCATCTTCTCCTTCATGTCCCGGGCGGTGAACACGCCGCCCGAGGCCACCAGCGCGGCCCGCCCCCGGGTGAAGCGTGCCAGGACCTTCAGGGCCCGGTTGGAGGCCCCGCGCAGGGGCAGGCCGGAAAGCCCGCCCGGGGGGTGGGAGCCGGGCGGCAGGCCGGGCCTGGCCAGGGTGGTGTTGGTGGCGATGAGTCCCCGGCACCCGCATTCCAGGGCCACGGCCGCGGCCTGCTTCAGGGGCTTCTCCTCCAGGTCCGGGGCCAGCTTCAGCAGCACGGGCACCCTGCCGGCGCCCCTGACCACGGCCTTCAGCAGCTTCTTCAGCGGCCGGGCCTCCTGCAGCCCGCGCAGGCCCGGCGTGTTGGGCGAGCTGACGTTGACGGTGAGGTAGTCGGCGTGGGGGAGCAGGGCTTCCAGCGAAAGCAGGTAGTCGTCCACGGCGCCCTCCAGGGGCGTCACCTTGCTCTTGCCCAGGTTGATGCCCACCGGGCAGGCCGGCCAGCGTCCCGATTCCCTCAGGCGCCCCAGGCGCCGGGCCGCCTCGCGGGCGCCGGGATTGTTGAAACCCATGGAGTTGATCAGGGCCTTCTGGGCCGGGTAGCGGAACACGCGCGGCCGGGGGTTCCCAGGCTGGGCCAGGGCCGTGAAGGTGCCCAGCTCCATGAAACCGAAGCCCAGGCGGGGCCAGGCGTCCGGCGCCTCGGCCGCCTTGTCGAACCCGGCGGCCAGGCCCACCGGATTGGGGAAGCGCAGCCCCATCACCACGCGGGCGTGACGGGGGTCCGGGTCGGTCAGCCAGGGCGACAGCAGGGGCAGCAGGGGCCCGCCCGCCCGCAGGGCCGCCATGGCCAGCCGGTGGGCCGCCTCGGGGGGCAGCAGGAAGAGCAGGGGGCGCAGCAGCCGGTAGGCGCGCCAGCCTTCAGGGGACATAATAGAACTCCTCCTTGCCCACGCGGATGGTGTCGCCCTCCTCGGCCCCGGCCTCCTTCAGGGCCTGTTCGGCCCCGATGCGGGTGAGGATGTCCCGCAGCTTGCGCACGGCCTCCTCGTTGTTGAAGTCGGTCATGGCGACCCACTTCAACACCTCCTTGCCCGAAAGCACCCAGATGCCGCCGGATTCGCGCCGGAGGGTGAAGCGGGGTTCGGGCTTGTAGACCTTGGGCGGCCGGGAGCGCGCCTCCTCCTCCAGGGGCGAGGCCGTGCTCTTTTGCAGCGTCTCGTAGACCTTCTTCACCAGCTCTTCCAGGCCCTGGTGGGCCGCCGCCGAAAGGGCCAGGGCCGGAACCTTCCTCTTCCTGAAAAACTCCTTCAGTCCCGGCCAGGCCTCGCGGGCCTCGGGCAGGTCCATCTTGTTGACGCCCACCAGGTGGGGCAGCTTCTCCAGGCCCGGATGGTAGCGCTTCAGCTCCTGGCGCAGCACCCGGTAGTCCTCCAGGGGCTCGCGGCCGTCGCAGCCGGCCCCGTCCAGCAGCATCAAAATCACCCGGGTGCGCTCCACGTGCCGCAGGAACCGGTGCCCCAGGCCGTGCCCCTCGGCGGCCCCCTCGATGAGCCCGGGCAGGTCGGCCAGGACGAAGGACTCCTCCGGGCCCACCCGCACCACCCCCAGCTGCGGTTCCAGGGTGGTGAAGGGATAGCTGGCCACCTTGGGCCGGGCCGCCGTCGAGGCGGCCAGCAGCGAGGACTTGCCGGCGTTGGGGAAGCCCACCAGGCCCACGTCCGCCAGCACCTTCAGTTCCAGGCGCAGGCGGCGCTCCTCCCCGGGCTGGCCCTTCTCCGAAAGCCTGGGCGCCTGCCTCACCGGGGTGGTGAAATGCGTGTTGCCCCTGCCCCCGCGGCCGCCCTGGGCCACCAGCAGGCGCTGCCCCTCCTCCACCAGGTCGCCCAGAAGCTCGCCGGCGCCGGCGTCCTTCACCAGCGTGCCCAGGGGGACCCGCAGCACGATGTCGCGCCCCGAGGCCCCGGTGCAGCGGTTCTTGCCGCCCTTCTCCCCGTCTTCGGCGGCGTAATGGTCCAGGTAGGAGAAGTCGACCAGCGTGCGAAGCTGCGAGGTGGCCTCAAGCCACAGCCCGCCGCCGTGGCCGCCGTCCCCGCCGTCGGGCCCCCCCAGGGCCGTGTTCTTGTCCCGGTGGAGCGAATGGCTTCCGTCGCCCCCCTTGCCGCCGCGCACCTGGATTTCGGCTTGATCGATGAAGGCCATGTGGATTCCCACCCCGTTTCCGTGACGGAAGGCCCCCGCGGGGGCCTTCCCATTGTCCCCCCGCGCCGGGGGGCCTGAAAACAAAAAACCCTTCCGGCGCGCGGAAGGGTTTTCCAGAAGACGGCGATTCCGGCCGGGCCGGCGGTCAGGCGGCGACCGGCACCACCGAGATCTTGCGGCGGCCGGGCTGGCTGCCCTCGAAGCGCACCTTGCCGGTGATTTTGGCGAAAAGGCTGTGGTCCTTGGCCAGCCCCACGTTCAGGCCGGGCTTGAAGACCGTGCCGTGCTGCCGCACGAGGATGGAGCCCGCGGTGACCACTTCGCCGCCGAAGGCCTTGCAGCCCAGCCGCTGGCCCGGGCTGTTGCGGCCGTTTTTCGAGGAGCCGCCGGATTTGCTGGTTGCCATGGTGAAACCTCCTTGTCCTTGTCCGGCCGGGCGGGCCCAGGGCCCCCCGGCCCGGGATTTGCCTTAAGCCGCGATCTTGGTGATCTGGATGCGCGTCAGGTACTGGCGGTGCCCGATGGTCTTGCGGTAGCCCTTGCGCTTCTTGAAGCGGAACACGCGGATCTTGCGCCCGCGGTCCTGTTCCAGAACCTTGGCCTCCACGCGGGCCCCCGGCACCAACGGCTTGCCGAAGTTGAGCTTGTCCCCGTCCGCGATCAGAAGCACCTTTTCGATGGAAATCTGGCTGCCCGCCTGGGCCTCCAGCTTCTCCACCGTGAGGATTTCGTTTTCGGAAACGCGGTACTGCTTGCCCCCGGTTTCGATGATGGCGTACATGCTTGCGCTCCTTCCCCACAGCGAATGATGGCCCGGCCAAAGCGCTCGGCGGAGGCCCGGGCCCGAAAGCGAGGCGGCATTCTAAACCGCCCGCCTTCGAAACGTCAAGAAAGTTATGGCCTATTCCGGCAGCTTCAGCTCCGCCATGGACTTGCCCGAAAGGATCTTCACGTCCTCGCGGTGCATGTGGTAGTCGTCCTGAACCTGGATCTTGATGCCGTAGTCCTGCTCCACCTGCCGCACCCGGCGCCCGTTGTCCTCCGCCAGGTAGAAGGCGATGGCCGGGTGGGCCAGCACCAGCAGGTTCTTCTCCTGCGACTGCACGGCCAGCCGCTTCAGCATGCGCAGCACCTTCAGGGCCATGGTCAGCTCCGAAAGGATGATGCCCCTGCCGCCGCAGTAGGGGCAGGGCTGGCAAAGGCCCTTCACCAGGCTCTGCTTGACCCTCTTGCGGGTCATTTCGATCAGCCCCAGGTCGGTCAGCTGCAGGATGTTGGTCTTGGCCTTGTCCTTCTTGATGGCCTCGGCCAGGGCCAGGTAGACCTTCTCCTTGTGGTCCTCGATCTCCATGTCGATGAAGTCGATGACGATGATTCCGCCGATGTCGCGCAGCCTCAGCTGCCGCGCCACCTCCATGGCGGCCTCCAGGTTGGTGCGGAAAATGGTTTCATCCTGGCTCTTCTTGCCCGTGAACTTGCCGGTGTTGACGTCCACCACCGTCAGGGCCTCGGTCTGCTGGATGACCAGGTAGCCGCCCGACCGCAGCCACACCTTCTCGCGCAGGGCCTTGTCGATGTCCTTTTCCAGGTTGTACTGGTCGAAGATGGGGGCCTTTTCACCGTAGTGCACCACCTTCACGTCCTTGCCCAGGCCGAAGCTCTCGACGTACTCCTGGATGTTCTTGAACTGGTCGGGATGGTCGATCACCACCCGGCTGACCTCCTTCGACAGCATCTCGCGCAGGATGCGGTCGGTGAGGCCCTCCTCCTTGTAGAGCAGCGAACCCGTGGGCAGGGTCTCGAAGCCCTTCTTGATGCGCAGCCAGCGCTTCATCAGGGCCGCCACCTCGAAGCGCATCTCCTCCTCGCCCTCGCCCGAACCCAGGGTGCGCACGATCAGCCCCACCCCGGGCGGCTTGATGCGGCGGCCGATGGACTTCATCCGGCCACGTTCCGAGTCCTCGATGCGGCGCGAGACCCCCACGTTGTTGGAAAGCGGCATCAGCACCAGGCAGCGCCCGGCGATGGAGACCCGGGTGGTCAGGCGGGGGCCCTTGGTGCTGATGGGGTCCTTGGCCACCTGCACCAGGATCTCCTGGCCGCGCTTCAGCAGGTCCTGGATGCCGGGGCGCCTGCCGCGGAAGCGGTTGCGCATGTCGCGGCGGCGCTGCTGCTCCTGCTTGGCCTCGGCCTCCAGGCCCTCGTCCTCGTCCTCCTCCTCCTCCAGGTCGTCGGCCTCGGGTGAACCGGCTCCCGCCCCGCCTTCGGCCACGAACTCGGCCCAGGCGGCCTCCTCGTCGGCCGAGGGATTCTTGCCGCCCTTGCCGCCCTGGGCCTCTCCGCCCTGGTCCTGGTCGCTGACCAGGTCGTAGAGCACGTCGTCCACGTGCAGGAAGCCGGCCTTTTCCAGGCCGATGTCGACAAAAGCCGCCTGCATGCCCGGCAGGATGCTGGCCACCCGGCCCTTGTAGCAGTTGCCCACGATGCTCTGCTCGGCCGAGCGCTCCACCATCAGTTCGACCAGCTGATGGTCCTCCAGCACGGCCGCCCGGGTTTCGTCCTCCTCGGCGTTGATGATGATCTCCTTTTTCATTCTTACTCCTTGAGGGGATCCGGGCCCTGGGGGGCCCGGATCATTCTTGGCGGGAAGCCGCGCGGCTTGCGCCGGCCTCCGTCATTCAATAGCCGGCGCTTTCGCGCCTGACGTTCAGCAGGATTCCGATGCAGATCATGTTCAGAAGGATCGAAGAGCCTCCATAAGAGAGCAGGGGGAGTGTCAAACCGGTCACCGGCAGCAGGCCCACGGTCATCCCCACGTTGATGACGATGTGCGCCGCCAGCAGGGCGATGATGCCGCTGCTTAAGAGCGTTCCGGGAAGGTCTTTCGCCTGGATGGCGATCTTGACGCATTGCAGGAGCAGGAGAAGGTAGAGCAGCAGCACCAGGCTGCAGCCGGCCAGGCCCCATTCCTCGCCCAGCACGGAAAAGATGAAGTCGGTATGGTGCATGGGGATGAAGTTCAGCTGGCTCTGGGTCCCTTTCAGGAATCCGGCCCCCCACAGGCCGCCCGAGCCGATGGCGATCTTGCTCTGGATGAGGTTGTAGCCCGCCCCCAGGGCGTCGCTCTGGGGGTTTAAAAAGGTGAGCAGGCGCCGGCGCTGGTAGTCCTTGAGGAAGTGCCAGGCCAGGGGGGCGCTGAGGGCCATGCCCGCCAGCACCACCAGGAGGTGCCAGGCACGGGCGCCCCCGACGAACATCAGCGTGAAGGCGATGGGCAGGATCACCAGGGCCGTGCCCAGGTCCGGCTGGCGGATGATCAGGATCATGGGGAGGAGGGCCACCAGGAAGATGGGCACCAGCCCGAGGAAGCCGCGGATTTCCCGGGGATGGTCGATGATCCACCGGCACAGCGAGAGGATGACCACCAGCTTGGCCATCTCCGAGGGCTGGAAGTGGAACAGCCCCAGGTTGATCCAGCGCTGCGAACCCCGGCTGGAATGCCCGAAGGCCAGCACCACCAGCAGCAGCCCCCCCATCAGCCAATAGAGGGGGTAGGCCGCGTTGAGGAGCGCCTGGTAGTCGATGATGTAGAAGAAGGAAAGCGCCACCAGCCCCACCAGCACCCAGCCCAGCTGCTTGAAGGCCAGCAGGGGGAAGGCCCCGCGGTGGTAGGCGGCCGAATACACCAGCACCACCCCCATCACGGCCAGGACCATGGTCAGGCCGAAGAGGGTGAAGTCGAGTTTTTTCCAGGCCAGGGGGATCTTCATCCTTCACTTCCCGAAATAGGCCGCGAAAACCTTCTGGGCCACGGGCGCGGCGGTCAGGCCGCCTTCGCCGCCGTTCTCCACCACCACCGCCACCACGATCTGGGGGTTCTCGGCGGGCGCGTAGCCCACGAAATTGGCGTGGTCCTCGCCGTGCGGGTTCTGGGCGGTGCCGGTCTTGCCGGCCACCACCACCCCGGGCACCCGGGCCCGCCAGCCCGTGCCGCCGGGGGCGTTGACCGCGTCCACCAGGCCCTCCTGGATGATGCGCAGGGTGGCGTCGCTGACGCCCACTTTCCTTTCAAGGTCCGGCTTGACCGTCTCCAGCACGTGGCCCTGCGGATCCGTGATCCTGCGCACCAGGTGGGGCCGGTAGAGGTAGCCCCCGTTGGCCACCGCGGCGGTCATCTGGGCCAGCTGCAGGGGCGTGGCCAGCAGGTAGCCCTGGCCGATGGACATCATCACCGTGTTTCCCGGAAACCAGGGGATGTGCTGGGTCCTTTCCTTCCATTCCGCGTCCGGCACCAGGCCGGCGGCCTCGTCCGGGAGGTCCACGCCGGTGGGCGCGCCCAGGCCGAACTGGCGGGCGTAGCGGCTGAGCGCCTCGACCTTGGTCTTCAACCCCACGTGGTAGAAGTAGATGTCGCAGGATTCGACGATGGCCCGGTGCAGGCTGATGTCGCCGTGCCCCGTCTCCTTCCAGCAGCGGTAGGGCCAGGTGGAGATCCAGAAGATTCCCTGGCAGTTGAACACCGTGTCCGGGGTGATGCTTCCCGTCTCGAGGCCGGCCGCGGCCGTCACGATCTTGAAGACCGACCCGGGTGGGTAGAGCCCGCACACCGCCCGGTTTTCCATGGGATAGCGGTCGTCGTCGACCAGGTCGCGCCAGGCCCTCTCCGAGACCCGGCCGGCGAAAAGGCCGGGGTCGAATTCCGGCTCGCTGACCATGGCCAGGATCTCGCCGTCGCGCGGGTCCATGGCCACCACCGCGCCGGACAGGCCCGCCATGGCCTGCTGGGCGGCGCGCTGCAGTCGGGCGTCCAGCGTCAGCACCAGGTTGTTCCCGGGGATGGGCTTCAGCTGGTAGAGCACGCCCAGCTGGCGGCCCTCCGAATCCACGCGGATCTGCAGGCCCCCGTCGTCGCCCTTCAGGTCGCCGTCGTAGACCTTCTCCAGGCCGGCCTGGCCCACCAGGTCGCCCGGCCGGTAGCCGCGCGCCGAAAGCGAATTCAGCTCGGCGTCGGTGATCTCCCCGACGTATCCCAGCTCGTGGGGCGCCAGCACGGCGTCGGGGGAACCCGGGTATTCGCGCTTGGAATCCGCCAAAATGGCCACGCCGGGAAGCCGGTCCCGCAGCTCCTCGATCCTGGCCACCAGGCTCCGGTCCACGTCGGTGGCCAGCACCACGGGTTCGAAGGGCCGGGAGGCCTGTTCCTCGAACTTCTTGCGGATGGTCTGGGCGTCCACCTTCAGCAGCGAGGCCAGCAGGCCGATGACCTGCTCGGCGGCCTCGGGGTGCTTCAGCAGGGGCTCGGGGGTCAGGCCCACCGAAAGGCTGGGGGCGTTCTCCACCAGCACGTTCAGGTTCCTGTCCAGGATCAGCCCGCGCGGCGCCCTCTGGGGCACGATGCGGATGCTGTTGCCCTGCGAAAGGGCCAGGTAATAGGGGCCCTTCAGCACCTGCATCCAGAAGAGGCGCGCCCAAAGCACGCCGAAGACCACGGCCAGTGCCCCCGCCAGCCACGTCAGCCGCCGATAATGCCGCTCCAGTTTCCTGGGAGCCAGGTTTTCCCAAACCACCATGCACCTCGCGCGGACTTCCAGGGGGCTTTTTCGCGTCCCATCCGCGGGTCCGGCCCAAACGCGTCGTCCCCCGGGCCGCTAGTGCGGCCAGGAGCGGATGATGCGGGGCGCCTGGGCCCGCTTGTTCCTGATCACCCGGCGCCGCACCACCTTTTGCAGGACCCAGAAGAAGGGGATGGCCAGAAGGGCGTGCAGCAGGCATTTGGGCAGGATGTAGACCGCCACCACCTGCCGGATGCCGCCCTGGTTCAGCCCCCACAGGCGGCCCAGCCCGGCCACCAGGCCGTCGTGCACCAGGGTCAGCGCGGCGAAGGCCAGCACCTGGGTGCGGGGATCCTCGCGGTTGGCCCCCAGGTGCAGGGTGTCCGCCAGGGCCCCGGTGAGGCCCTTGGCCGCGGTGAAGAGCCCCAGCCGGGGCCCGGCCAGAAGGTCCATCATGAAGCCGCCCGCCAGGCCGGCCAGGAACCCCGAGCCCCGCCCGCGCTGCATGCCCAGGAAGATGACGTACATCAGCAGGAAATCCGCGGGCAGGTAGGGCAGCGGAAAGCAGGCCTGCAGCACCGTGAAACCCCCCAGAAGCGCCAGGATGAAGCCGAAGGTCATGGCGCCTCCCCGGCCGCCGGCGCGGGGGGCCGGCCGATCAGGTACAGGGATTCCAGCTGGGTCAGCCGGGCGAAGGGCTTCACCTCGGCCGCCAGCACCAGGCCGTTCTCCTTCTTTTCGACCCGCGCCACCCTGCCCACCGGCACCCCCTGGGGAAAGATGGTGCCTTCCTCGGCCGTCTCGATCAGGTCGCCGGGCCGCACGTCGTCGCTGCCCGAAAGGTAGAGCAGCTGGCAGGCCCTCCTGCCGTCGCCGGCCAGCGTGGAGGAGACCTGGCTGCGCTGGTCCCGCACGGCCAGCCGGCAGGCCGGGTCCACCAGAAGGACCACCTTGCAGGTGACGGGCGTGACCGAAGCCACCTTGCCCACCACCCCGTCCTCGGAAAGCACCCCCGTGCCCCAGCGCACCCCTTCGTCCCTGCCCTTGTTCAGGGTGACGTAGTCGAACCAGCTGCTGGGGTCCCGGGCCAGGATGCGGGCCGGGATCAGGTCCGAGGCCGAAAGCCCGTCCATGCCGGCCTTGTCCTTCAGGCCCGAGGCCCGCAGGCTCTCCTGAAGGCGGCCGTTCTCAAGCCTCAGCAGCATCACCTGCCGGCGCAGCTGCTGGTTCTCCTCCTCGGTGCGCCCCAGCTGAAGCAGCCTGAACCAGGCCGAACGCCCGGCCGAGGCCACCCTTGCCGGGGCCCGCAGGACCATGGCCAGGGGCGGGGTGAGGGAATCCGCCAGGCCGCGGCGCAGCCCCGGCGGGAGCTTCAGCAGGACGAGGAGCACCGCGCC
The DNA here is from genome assembly GCA_021790555.1 of bacterium. Lineage (GTDB taxonomy): Bacteria > Oederibacteriota > JAJYGY01 > JAJYGY01 > JAJYGY01 > JAJYGY01. Next base: position 671 of record JAJYGY010000382.1, on the reverse strand, counting down.
GGAGAGGGCCAGGCCCAGCCAGCGGCGCCAGCGTTTAAGAAAGGGCCACAAGGCGGGCTCTCACTAAAAATATTCCTTCTCGGGAATGACCACCTTCTTCAGGTCTTCCAGGCTCTCGTCCAGCACCCGGCCGGCGCCCATCACCACGGCGGTCAGCGGGTCCTCGGAAAGGTTCACGGGCACCCCGGTCTCCTCGCGCAGGCGCTGTTCCAGCCCCTTCAGCATGGAGGTGCCCCCCGCCATCATGATGCCGCGCTCCACGATGTCGGCGGAAAGCTCGGGCGGGGTCTTCTCCAGGGTCATCTTGACGGCGTCGATCACCTGGGCCAGGGGCTCCTCCAGGGCCGAGCGGATCTCCTCGGAGGAGACCTCCAGGGTGCGGGGAAGGCCCGTCACCAGGTCCCTTCCCTTCACCTCCATCCTCAGCTCCTCCTTCAGCGGGAAGGCCGAACCCAGGGCGATCTTCACCTCCTCGGCCATGCGCTCGCCGATGAGCACGTTGTAGGCCCGCCGCAGGTACTGCACCACCGCCTCGTCCAGCTTCTCGCCGCCCACGCGCACGGAGCGGCCGTAGACGATGCCGCCGAGAGAGATGACGGCCACCTCGGTCGTGCCCCCGCCGATGTCCACGATCATGTTGCCGGTGGGCTCGCCGATGGGCAGCCCCGCCC
>JAJYGY010000303.1 GCA_021790555.1 bacterium | reverse complement strand
ACCGGGCACGGCCGCGGTGGTGATCCAACTGGCGGGGCCCTCGGCCGCCGCGGTGACGGCGCGGGTGTACGACCAGGCCGGCGAGCTGGTGGACTCTGTCGACGCGCCCCAGGGCAGCCGGAGGCTGGAATGGAACGTCGCGGCCGGAAGGACGGCCGCGGGGGTTTACCTCATCGAGCTGGAGACCCGCGACGCCCAGGGTTCCCTTGAAAGGAAGATCCTCAAGATCGCCGTCATCCGGTGAACCTGGCGGGCTTTTGCCAGGGGTTGAATGCCTGTTGGTTTTTATTTTTTAAAAAAGGGATGATATTTGTAAATAATTGCATTTGCAGGAGCCCTTCAACCGGGATATCATTAAAGATGATGAACATCCGACTTTCCGGGAGAAGACCATGAAACGTGCGTTGCTTTTGGCTTTCGTCTTCGGCTTGTCCCTGCCGGCCTGGGCCCTGCCCCTGGCCAACAAGGGAAACTTCGGCATGGCGGGATGGCTGGTCTACTGGGACGCCGGGAACCAGTCCCTGAAGGATTTCGAGGCCCACGCCAGGGACATCGACCGGGTCTACTGCGAATGGTACAACGTGGAAAAGGACGGGTTGCCGCATTTCCTGAAGGACGTCAGCCCCACCGCCGTGGAGGAGACCCTGAGGGCGGCCCGCGCCAACGGGGTGAAGGTCTTCATGATGGGCGGAAACTACGACAACCAGATCAACGACCACGATTCCAAGCGGGTCGAGAAATTCCTCTTCAACCCGGCCCTGGAAAAGGAACACATCCAGGACCTCATCCGCATGGCCAAGCAGCGCCACAGCGACGGCATCGACATCGACTACGAAAACCTGAAGAAGGGCGACCGCGACGCCTTCAGCCGCTTCATGATGGACCTTTCGGGGCAGTGCAAGGCCAACGGCCTGCTGCTGGGCTGCGCCGTGGCCCCCAAGACCGACCCGGACGGCACCTGGGACGGCAACCAGTGCTTCGACTACGCGGCCATCGGCAAGGCCGTGGACGTGATGCACATCATGACCTACGACGACCACTGGGGGACCAGCGCGGCCGGCCCGGTGGCGCCTCCGGACTGGACCGAACAGGTGGCCGAGTTCGCCGCCTACGCCGTGGGGGGCCTCAAGGTGGAGCTGGGCCTGGCGGGCTACGGGTACGACTGGGTCGACACCACGGGCGTCAACATCGGCTGGGACGACCTGCTGGGCATCCTGAAGAAATACCATATCGACTCCCGGCGCGACCCCCAGACCCAGGAGATCACCTTCACCTACCCGGGGCGCCACACGGTGTGGTTCTGCGACGCCGGATCCTACATCCCCAAGTTCGAGACCCTGAAGAAGAACAAGCTGGCCGGCTTCGCCATGTGGAGGCTGGGCACGGAAGATCCCCGCTTCTGGCCCATGCTGGAGAAGGAGAAGTACGCCCGGCAGTGAGGCCGGCGGGTACCTTTGAAAAGGCATGACCTCGTCATGAAACAGCGTTTTGTCACGTGCGTCCTGTTGTGGTGCGCGGCCGTGGCGGGAACGGCCCTGGCCAAGCCGCCCTACCAGGTGTTCGGATACTACCAGGACGCCGACAACCTGAACGTCGCCCAGCTGCCCTTCGCCGACCTGACCTGCGTGGTGGAGGCTTTCGCCATTCCAGGAAGCTCGGGCACCCTCTCCTTCAGCCCCAACACCGCGCTGGTCAGCGCCGCCCATTCCAATTCCACCCGGGTCTACTTCAGCATCGGGGGCCAGTCGGTCTCCGATTCCACCTGGGCCTCGGCCTGCTCCTCGGGCAACCTCACCACCTTCGTCAACAACATCATGAACGTCGTCACCACCGACGGCTACGACGGCGTGGACATCGACTGGGAATTCCCCAATTCGGGCGACGGGACCCAGTTCATGAACCTGATGCAGGCGCTGTATCCCAGGCTGCACGGGACCACCGCCTACGACGGCAATCCGCGCGGCCTCAACTTCTTCATCAGCCCCGGCTATTTCTACTGCGGGGTCAACTGGGCCACCGTGGGCCAGTACTGCGACTTCGGCACGCTCTCGGGCTACGACTACGGGCTGGATTCGTACAACGGCCCCACCTCGGACACGGCCACCTTCACCAACTGCCTCAACCAGAGCCACGCCGGCTGCCTGACCGATTCTGCCCAGACCCTGCAGGGACTGGGCTTCCCGCTTTCGCAGCTGATCCTGGGCTGCCCGCTCTACACCAAGCCCTCCAACACCTCCATCCTCAATGAATTCAATTCCGGGGCCACGGTGGGCACCTTCCACTATCCCCAGGACGAGGCCTCGCTTTCCAACGGCGACATCGCCGACGTGGACCAGTCCTTCTGCCGCAAGATCAACTGGGCCGTGGGCGCCAAGGGCATGCCCGGCATCGCCCTGTGGGAGATCGGCGACGCCTTCCTGCCCAACGCCAACGCCGGTTACGCCACCACCCAGCTGACCAACATCTGGAACGTCATCGGGGGCACGTCCTCCTGCCTGTCGGTGGGCACGCCCACCCCCACGCCCACGCCGGTGGTCCAGTCCAGCTGGCGGATCAACGCCGGTGGGCCGCAGTACACGGACACCCAATCCAACGTGTGGGCGGCCGACCAGGCCTACAGCGGAGGCACGGGGGCCGCCTCGGGAGGGGCCATCAGCGGCACCCCGGACCCCACGCTCTACGACACCCAGCGCTACGGCACCAGCTTCAGCTATTCCTTCGCCGTGCCGGCCGGCAGCTACCAGGTGACGCTGAAGTTCGCCGAGACCTATTCCGGCGATTTCGGGGTGGGGGACAGGGTCTTCAACGTCACGATCAACGGGGCGCCCGCGCTGACCAATTTCGACATCTTCGCCCAGGTGGGCGCCAACGCGGCCGACGACCAGGTCTTCAACAACATCGCACCCGCCGGCGGGCTGATCACCATCCAGTTCACCGGCACCTCCAGCCCGGACGCCAACGCCGTGGTGGAGGCCTTGCAGGTGATTCCGGAGCCGGCCTCCACGCCGACCCCCACGCCCTCGCCGACGGCGACGCGCACGCGCACGGGGACGGCGACCGCCACGGCCAGCCGCACGGTCACGCCTTCGCCGACGGGGACAGGCACGCGCACGGGGACGGCGACCGCTACGGCCAGCCGCACGGGCACGCCTTCGCCGACGGGGACAGGCACGCGCACGGGGACGGCGACCGCCACGGCCAGCCGCACGGGCACACCCTCGCCGACGGGGACAGGCACGCGCACGGGGACGGCGA
>JAJYGY010000210.1 GCA_021790555.1 bacterium | reverse complement strand
CACCAACGACCTGCGCCATGCCCTGGAACGGAACGAACTGGAGGTGTACTTCCAGCCAATCGTTGAACTGAAGACAGGCAAGACCGAGAAGGCGGAAGCCCTCTTGCGCTGGCACCATCCGACCCGCGGACTCGTCAGCCCTGCCATGTTCATCCCCCTGGCAGAGGAGACGGGGGTCATCCTGCCGCTCGGCCGCTGGGTGATCGGCCAGGCCCTGGCCGACCGCGTGGCCGGGCTGGAGGAGGGGGCCGCCGTGGTGGCCGAGGTCTCCAGCTTCCAGCTGGAGGACATCCGCGACTTCCGGCCCCGGGCCGCCGTCATCACCAACCTGACGCCCGACCACCTGGACCGCTACGCCGGCATGGAGGAGTACGCCGCGGCCAAGGCCCGGGTCTTCGAGAACCAGGGCGAGGGCGACTTCCTCGTCCTCAACGCCGGGGACCCGTCCACGCCGGGCTTCGCCGCGCGGGCCCGCGGCCAGGTGCTGCTTTTCTCGCGCGAGGATGCCTCGTCGCCCCGCTCACAGATCGGGGCGGCGGCATCGGCCTTCGTGCGGGCGGGCCGGGTGGTGCTGCGCCTGCCGGGCCGGGCGGAGGCGGACGTGCTGGGCCTTGAAGAGATCGCCATCCCCGGGCCGCACAACCTGGAGAACGCCATGGCGGCCCTGCTGGCCGGCGCGGCCATGGGGCTGGACCCGGCGGCCATGGCCCGGGGCCTGAAGGCCTTCAGGGGCGTGGAGCACCGCCTGGAGGACTGCGGACTGGTGGGGGGGGTGCGCTTCGTCAACGACAGCAAGGGCACCAACGTGGATTCCGTGGAAAAGGCCCTGCGGAGCTTCGCCGGGCCCATCCACCTGATTTTGGGCGGCCGCGACAAGGGGGGCGACTTCACGGCCCTGGCCGGCCTGGTGCGCGAGCGCGTGGCCGGCCTGGTGCTGCTGGGCGAGGCGGCCGACAAGATCGAGGGCCAGCTGGGCGCCCTGAAGCCCTGCCGCCGGGCGGCCTCGATGGGCGAGGCCCTGCGCCTGTCCTACGGCCACGCCGCGCCGGGCGCTGTGGTGCTGCTGTCGCCGGGCTGCGCCAGCTTCGACATGTTCGAAAACTACGAGCACCGCGGCAGGGTGTTCAAGCGGGAGGTGGAGGCGTTGAGGAAGGAGGCGGGCGAATGAGCGCGGCGCGCGCCGAATCCGTGCCCGACCTGACCCTGGCCCTGGTGACCCTGATGCTGGTGAGCGTGGGCCTGGTGCTGATCTATTCCACCAGCGCCATCCTGGACCTGGGCCAGTACCACGATTCCTACCACTTCATCGAGCGCCAGGCGCTCTTCCTGGTGCTGGGGATGGCCCTGGCCCTGTACCTGACCCGGGTCTCCGCCGAGGCCCTGAAGCGCGCCGCGGGCCCGGCCATGGGCCTGGCCCTGGCCGGCCTGGTGCTGGTGCTGGTGCCGCACGTGGGCGAGCGCATCGGAGGCGCCCGGCGCTGGATCAGGCTGGGCCCCCTGGCCCTGCAGGCCTCGGAGATGGCCAAGCTGGCCCTGGTGTTCTTCCTGGCCGAGCGGCTCAGCCGGGGCGCCGGCAGGGACCTGGAGGGCCGCGACTGGCGCTCGGGCCTGGGAGCCGTGCTGGGGGTGGTGGGCCTGGGCTGCGTGCTGGCGCTGGCGGAGCCGGATTTCGGGTCCATGGTGGTGTTCGCGGCGCTGGGATGGGTGATGCTCTACTGCTCGGGCGCGCCGCTTTGGTTCCTGGCCGCCCCCCTGGCCGCGGGCCTGCCCGCGGCGGCCCTTCTTATCCTGCATTCGCCCTACCGCCTGAAGCGCCTGGAGGTCTTCCTGCACCCCTGGAAGGACCCCCAGGGGGCGGGGTTCCAGATCGTGCATTCGATGATGGCCTTCGGCTGCGGCGGGCTGTTCGGCGTGGGCCTGGGGCAGGGTAAGCAGAAGCTCTACTACCTTCCCGAGCCGCACACCGACTTCATCTTTTCCACGGCCGGCGAGGAGTTCGGCTTCGTGGGCTGCGTCCTCATCCTGGGGCTCTTCGCCGTGCTGCTGTGGAGGGGGTTCGTGGTGGCCCTGAGGGCCAGGGACCCCTTCCTGAAGCTGCTGAGCGTGGGCATCACGTCCCTGCTGGGGCTGCAGGTGGTCATCAACCTGTTCGTGGTGCTGGGCCTGGCCCCCACCAAGGGGGCCGCGCTGCCCTTCCTGAGCTACGGCGGGTCCTCGCTGCTGATGAACCTGGCGGCCGTGGGGGTGCTTCTGAACGTTTCAAGGCAGCCGGGGACGGCCTAGCAGGCCGTCAAGGACTGTTTTTCAACGGCCTGGCAGGGCCGGAAATCCGGCGGCCAAGGGGGGACACGGTGAGGCTGGTGATCGTGGGCGGAGGGACGGGGGGGCACGTGGCCCCCGGGATCGCGGTGGCCAAGGCCCTGCTGAAGGGCTCGCCGGGCTCGCGCGTGCTGATGGTGGGCACCCGGGGCGGTATCGAGGCCGACATGGCCCCCAAGGAGGGCCTGCCCTTCGAGGCCATGGAGGCGGCCCCCCTGAAGCGCTCGGCCAGCCCGGCCAACCTGCTGCTGCCCCTGCGCCTGGGCCGCGGCCTGGCCCAGGCCCTGGCCCTGCTGAAGCGCGAGAGGCCCGACGCGGTGCTGGCCACCGGCGGTTACGTCAGCCTGCCCCTGGGCCTGGCGGCGCGCCTGAGGGGCGTGCCCCTGGTGATCCACGAGCCCAACGCCGTGCCCGGCCTGGCCAACCGGCTGCTGGGGCCCCTGGCCCGGAGGGTCTGCCTGAGCTATCCGCCGGAAAAGGGGCTGCGGGCCTTCCGCTCCAAGGCCGTGGTGACGGGAAACCCCGTGCGCCTGGGCGCCGTCCGCCTGCCTTCCCGGGAAAAGGCCCGCAGGGCCTTCGGGCTTCTGCCCGGCCGCCGCACGCTGTTCGTCTTCCCCGGCAGCCGGGCCGCCCACCAGGTGAACCTGGCCCTGGGCGGGGCCCTGAAGCACGCCTTCGGCCTGCACTGAACCATGGACGGCTTCAGCCGCAAAGTCCTTGCCTGGTACCGCCGTCACGGGCGCCACGACCTCCCCTGGCAGGTGGCCGATCCTTATGCCCGCTGGTTTGCCGAGGTGATGTTGCAGCAGACCACCGTGACCGCCGTGGGTCCCTATTACGCACGCTTCATGCGCCGCTTCCCGTCCGTGGAGGCGCTCGCGCGGGCGTACTTGGACGATGTCCTGGCCCTCTGGTCGGGGCTGGGCTACTACGCTCGGGCGCGCAACCTGCAT
>JAJYGY010000131.1 GCA_021790555.1 bacterium | reverse complement strand
CTGAAGGCCCACGGGAACGGCCCGCCAGGAGGGCCGCCGGCCCTTTCGCAGGGTCACCTGGAGGATGACGGAGTCGTGGGCCACCGGGTAGGTCAGGTCGAAGAGGAAATTGCCCAGGCCGAAGGCCACCAAGCTGTCCTTGTCCATTTCGATGGGCTGCAGCACGTGGGTGTGGGCGCCGATGACAAGGTCCGCCCCGGCCCGGACCAGGTCCCCGGCCAGGCGGTGCTGCAGGGCGTTGTCGCCGTGGTATTCCTGGCCCCAGTGGACGAGCACGACCACGAAATCCGCCTCCTTCCGGGCCTTCTCGACGTCCGGAACCATCACCGAGGGCAGGGCCACGTCCGGGCCCGGCGCGTCGCCGTGGGCCGCGAAGGCCGCCGGACAGACCGAGCAGTATCCCAAAAAGGCCACCTTCACCCCGTTCAGGTCGACGATCCGGGGCACCTGGGGCACCCCCTCCGTGACGATGCCGACGTGCAGGATGCCGCGCTCGTCCAGGGCCGCCCGGGTCTGGGCCAGCACCTCGGGGCCGTAGTCCAGGCAGTGGTTGTTGGCCAGGGTCACCAGCCCGACTCCGCCCTCGGAAAGGCTGTCCAGCGCCCCGGGCCGGCCCAGCAGGTAGACCTCCTTGCGGGTGTAGGGCACGCCGCCCAGGCCCACCGGGGATTCCAGGTTCCCCACCACCAGGTCGGCCTTGTCGAAGACGGGCTTCACCTTCTTCAGCGCCCAGGCGTCGCCGTAAACCTCCAGCTGCCGGGCCACGCCCCGGGCCACCATCAGGTCGCCCACGAAATCGACGCGGGCCTCCCCTGGAAGCGAGGAGCTCCCGGCCGGGCGGAAGGCCGCCACTTTTTTGGGGGCCGGGGCGCCGGGCCCGGCCGCGCGGCGCGGGGCCAGGCCGGCGCAGCCCGCCAGAAGGGCCGCGGCCGCGCCGAGGACAAGAAGACGGTGAAGGCTTTTCACGCGCGCCCGCCGAATGGGTTCAAAAAAAAGGCGCCCTCCCGCACCCGCGGAAAGGCGCCGATGCCGCCCCGCCCGGGCCCGGCGGGCCCGGCGGGCGCTCAATGCCCGAACAGCCCCTTCAGCAGTCCACCGCCCTGCTTCTGCAGCAGTTGCTGCATCTGCTGCTGGCCCTGCTGCACGGCCTTCTGCTTCAGCTGGTCGATCTGCCTGTTGACGACGCGGCCGGCCGCCTTCTTCAGGCCCTGGCTGAAGTCGGCCTTGGCCTGCTTCAGGGTGGGGCCGTAGTAGGCCACGTCGAAGGTGGGCCAGCCCTTGTCGTCGGCGAAGGCCTCCTGGGCGGTTCCCTGCAGCTTCACCACGGACGGGTTGAAGTGGAGGATGACGTGCGTGTCGATGGCCCCGCCCAGCACGTAAAAGCCGTGGGACTGGATCATGGTGCTGCCCTGGCGTCCGTCCGCGCCGGTGTCCTCCACCAGGTCGGTCCAGGAGGCCTTGCCCCCCTTCAGGGCGAAATCCGACTGGGTGCGGTCGAAGGTGATGTCGCTCATCAGCAGGTTGGAGACCGGCGGGTAGGGGATGACCGAGGCCAGCTTCTGGGCCATGTCCAGGTGCGAGAACTTGCCCTTGGCGAGCTTGAAGCTCCCGGTCAGGTCCAGGTTCTTCTCCATGGCCGCGCCGGAAAGCCCCTTGCCCGTGCCCCGGGCCGAGGCGGCCAGGGTGCCGAAGACCTTGTTCCTCAGCTGCTGCAGCGAGGCGTCCTTGGGGAAGGTGTCGGCGTAGGTGTTGACCGCGTCCTCCACGTTCAGCCCGGCCAGGTCCACGGCGTAGCCGTAGCTGGTGCCCGGCACGGCCAGGTTGGCCCGCACCTGGGCCTTGAGGGTGCCCTGGAAGGCCTGCAGGGTCAGGTTGACCAGGGCGCCCTTCAGGTCCGCCAGGCTGAAGCCGGAAACCTGGGCCTTCAGGTCGATGGGATGCTTGCCCAGCTTGAAGGCCAGGTCGGAAAGGTTGAGCAGCGTGTTGGAGAAGTCCAGCTGGCCGTTCATGCCTTCCACCGCCGGGTAGGACCCGTAGACCACGCCCACGTCCCTGATCTGGAGCCTGCCGGAAAGCTTCATCTGCCGGTAGTTTTCGGCCGGGCCCTGGGCCTGGGCGTCGATTTCAACCCGGCCCGAGGTCTTGAAGCCCTCGGGCAGCTTCTTCAGCACCGGGGCCGGCGCCAGGTCGGCCACCAGGCTGTCCAGCGAAAGCTTCAGGCTGGTGGAAAGGTCCAGCATGGGCGAGCCGGTCAGCCGGGCCACGCTTCCCGAGGCCGAAAGGTCCACGTCCGGGACGGTCAGGTCCAGCTTCTTCAGGTCGAGCCGGTCGCCGGCCAGGTCCAGGTGGAACAGCGTGTCCAGCTTCACCGGGATGGTCTTGCCCTCGGCCTGGGCCACCAGTCCCACCCGCAGCCGGGACTGGCCCATGCCGCTGAGCGAGAACCCGGTGAGGTCCACGTCCAGGTTGGAGATGGAACTTTTCCTGCCCGTGGCCAGGTCGTGGTAGGTGAACTGGCCCTTGGAGATCACCAGCGACTCCACCACCACCGGGAGGTTCGACCCCCCGGATTTGGCGGCGGGCGCCGGCGCGCCCTGGGCCTTGGGCCCGGCCGGCGCCGCGCCGGCCCCGGGCCTGGAGGCGGCATTGCCCGTCCCCGCCATGTCGCTGAAGTTGAACCTGCCGCGCGCGTCCTTTTCAATGAGGACCTGGGGCTGGATGAATTCGATCTTGGAGAGGATCAGCCTGCCCGAAAGCAGCGAGAGCAGGCTGTAGCGGACCACGGCCTTCTGGTTGGAGAACAGCGGGGTGGAGGAGAAGCCCTGGGCGTTGCCCACCGTGACGTCCTTCAGCTGGATGCCGGAGAACAGCCCGAAGGAGGCCGAAGCGATGGTGACCTTGTGGTGCAGCTGCTTGGAAAGGGCCTGGCAGGCCTGGTCCTTCACCTTGTTCCAGTTGACGAACATGGGCGCGATCAGGGCCGTCAGGAAAAGCAGCACCACCAGGCCGACCGCGGCCCAGAAGGCCTTCTTCAGCCAGCCCGCCTTTTTGTTCTCCCCCGCCATGCCCACCTCCCAAAGGACCGGCCGACTTTGGCCGGGCGTCCCCCATCAGACGCCCGGCCATGGCCGGTGTTTCGGCCTATTTTTTGCCGGCCTTGACCATTTCCTTCTCTTTTTCCTTCCCTTCCCTGGCCTTTTCCTCCGGCTTGGCTTCGGGCTTGGCCTCCGGCTTGGCCTCGGACTTGGCCTCCTGGGCGGCTTCGGCGGGCTTC
>JAJYGY010000095.1 GCA_021790555.1 bacterium | reverse complement strand
TGAAGGGCGGCCTGGGCCCGCGCGGGGCGGATGCCTATCGCCTGGATCTGAGGAACTCGCGGACCTGCGCGGTCAGCACCTTCTTGTAGATCCGGCCGTATTCGTCCTGGTGGGTCCAGATGAAATCATCCATTTCCCTCTTGGCGGCGCATCCGGCGTGTCCCTTGAACTCGGCTTCGGCGCTGCCGCCTTCCCATCTCACCGAGGCCAGCCCAAGGGATTCCAGCAACCTGAGGCTCTCCAGGACATCCCCGTCCCAGCGCCCGGAAAGGCTGGCCATCCGCCCGAGGGCCAGCCTGGCGCCCGCGTATTGGGACATGAAGCACAGCAGTTCCAACGCGCAGGGCGTTTCCAGGAAATTTTTGACCGAGACTTTTGGAGACACCACACCCGATTCCATGATGGTCATCGAGAAATTGATATCCAAGGTACGGTCAAGCAGAATACTGAAATCAGGGTCCCAATGCGGGGAAATCAGTTTTGGAACCGTAGGATTCAACCAGACCGCCCGCCCAGAGAATGTGAGCGGAGTTTCTCTACATAAAACTCGTACATTATAGGAATTTTTTCAGCTTTTTCAACATTTTTTTGTCCGCTATTTTGGGATTGTTTTGACCGGACTTTTGGGAGGGATTTTGGAGCCACTCTCCAATAGAGAGTTATAAAATTGGACGGAAACCGGGTGGATGCGCATTCCCTTTTGGGCCAGGAACGAGATCTTCCCCGCCACCACCCCCTTGAGGGCTTTTGAAAAATTCTCGCGGGCCAGCCTGCGGAGCCTGCCCAGTCCCGGAAAATCCCTTCCCGGCTCGATGAAGTCCGCCACGTACAGGATCCTGCCCAAGGCGCCCAGCCTTGGGCTGCCGGTGCTGTGGAAACGGATCGCCTCAAGGATCTCGCGGTCCTGGATGCCGTAAAGGCTCCGGGCAAGCAGGGCTCCCAGGGGCGCGTGCCAGAGGGCCGGCAGGGCCCGCTCCAGCGGATCCAGGCGGAGGCGCTTCAGCAGGCGCTCGGATTCCCCGCGGTCCAGCCCCTTGGCGCAGTCGTGCAGGAGGCCCGCCAGGCCGGCCTTGGCCGGATCCAGCCCCTGGGAAAGGGCCAGATCCCGCGCCGTCCTCGCCACGCCCAGGGTGTGGCGCAGGCGCTTGGGGCGGAGCCGGGAGCGGATCAGCGGGGTCAGTCGGCGGGCCAGGGCGGCCCAGTCTTGACGGGCGGAGGGCGCCCCGGGGGCTCTGGAAGGCGGGGTCATTTTCTCAGCAGCAGGACAAGCAGCATCAGTGCCAGGAGAAACAGCACCCAGCGGAGCCTGGAGCGATCCGGCGCCTTTTCCATGGATTTCAGCCTTTCCTGGTGCACGGCCAGGTCCAGCCGTTTGGTCCTCATTTTTCCGCCCTTCCCAGGCTTCGCCATCGGTCCGCGTCCCTCCAGGCTCCGGGTCATCCCTGCAACCCGGTGAAGACGATCCCGCGCATGATCCAGCGCTGGAACATCAGGAACACCAGCACCGTCGGCAGGGTGGTCAGGGTGACGGCGGCCATGATGACGTTCCAGGGCTCGCCGGTCTCGATCAGCTTCTGCACCCCCAGCATCAGGGTGTAGGTCCTGGGCTCGTTGAGGGCGATCAGCGGCCAGAAGAAGCTGTTCCAGGTGAGGATGAAGCTGAAGATCCCCAGCACCGTCATGATGGGCCTCGAGAGCGGCAGGGCCAGCCGGGCGAAGATGCCCCATTCGCTGGCGCCGTCGATGCGCGCGGCGAAGATCACGTCGTTGGGCAGGCGGTCGAAGAAGCCCTTCAGCACGAACACGTTGAAGGCCGAAACCACGTTGGGCAGGATCAGCGCCCACATGGTGTTGATGAGGTTGACGTGGGGCAGGCCCTCCCAGCCCAGGGGGAAGGCGCGCATCTGAAGGTAGAGCGGGATGAGGATGGTCTCGAAGGGGATCATCAGGGTGGAGAGGATCAGCAGGAGCCAGAAGCGCGAATAACGGGGCTTGAGCTTGGAAAGCGAATAGGCCGCCACGGCCGACAGCAGCAGCTGGCCCGCCACCACCCCGGCGCAGTACACCAGCGAATTGACGCAGTAGCGGGCGAAGGGGACCCTTTCCAGGGCCTGGGCGTAGGTGGAGAAATCCCAGCGGCTGGGGATCCATTCGGCCGGGAAGCGGAAGATTTCCCCGGCCGGTTTCAGGCTGGAAAGCACCATCCAGGCGAAGGGGACCACCGTCAGGACGGCGCCGGCCGCGAAGGCCAGATAGGCCAGGGCGTACCCCAGTCGCACCCGGGGGTCCCTCCATTCCCTTTTTCCGATCAGGGTCCTTTCCACGCTCCCTCCCTAGGATTCGGATTCGATGCTCTTCAACCGCAGCGCGGTGAAGGAAACCAGGAACAGGAACAGCGTCACCGCCATGGCCGAGGCGTAGCCGATGTCCAGGTAGAGGAAGGATCTCTTGTACATGTAGGTGGCGATCATCTCGGTGGAGCTCATGGGCCCGCCCCCGGTCAGGAGGTAGACCTCGGTGAAGATCTGCACCGTGTTGAGGACCTGCAGCACCAGCAGGATGCCCATGGTCTCCCGGAGGGCCGGCAGGCTCACCTTGCGGATCCTCTGCCAGACCGTGGTCCCGTCCAGCTCGGCCATGTCGTAGAGCTCGGAATCGATCCCCTGCAGGGCCGTCATGTAGATCAGCGCGTTCCAGCCGGTGTTCTTCCAGATGAAAACCGCCACCAGCGAAAGCATGGCCAGCGTGGGGTCGTTGAGCCAGGGCACGTGGGGGTTGTGGATGGGGAGGTAGGAGAGCACCGTGTTCACCAGCCCGTAGCCCTGGTCCAGCATCCAGCGCCACAGGATCACCGCCGGCACCACCGGGGTGAGGAAGGGCAGGAAAAAGGCCAGCTTGATGAGGCCCTTGCCGGCCCCGGCCTCGTTGAGGAAAAGCGCCAGCGCCACGGGGATCCAGAAGCCCAGCGCCAGGGAAAGCAGGCAGAACAGGCCGGCGTGCGCCCAGGTGGCCCAGAACAGGGGGTCGTTCCAGGCCTTGAGGTAGTTGTCGAAGCCGATGAAGGTGGAGGCCCCCACCGGGTTGAAATGGGTGAAGGAGATCAGGAAGCTCTTCACCATCGGCAGCCAGGAGAACAGCCCGAAGGCCGCCAGGGCCGGAAGCAGGAAGAACCAGGCCACCACCCGCGGGCTGTGCATCCAGGGGAGCAGGGACCGTATCCTGCGCGCCTCACCGGCGGGCTGGCCGTCCCCGCCCATGTGGTAGCGCGAAGGGTGCG
>JAJYGY010000223.1 GCA_021790555.1 bacterium | reverse complement strand
TCGCGGCAGGCCGGGTCCAGGCGTACGGCCAGCAGGGCCGCCGCGCCGGAGATGAACCCGTCCAGCACCACCGGGACGCGGCGCGAGGCCGCCTCCAAAATGGCCCCGGCCAGGGTGCCGATCTCGAAGCCGCCCACCTTGGAGAGCACGTCCAGGCCGTCCTTGGGATCGGGCCGGTTGGCCTTCAGGGCCTGGTCGATGACCTCCATCTTGCGCTGCCAGCCGGCCGGGTCAATGCCGGTGCCGCGGCCGGTCACCTGGTCCAGGGGCAGCCCCAGCAGGGCCGCCGCGATGGCGCTGGAGGCCGTGGTGTTGCCGATGCCCATGTCGCCGGTGGCCAGGATGTCCAGGCCGTCCCTGGCCAGCGCGTCCACGGCCTCGGCGCCCAGGGCCAGGCACTGCTCGGCCTGCGGGCGGCTCATGGCCGGCCCCTGGGTGAAGTCGGCCGTGCCCTGGCCCAGCTTGCGGGTCAGCAGGCCGGCCCGGGCCGGCAGGTCCCCCCCGCGCACGCCGGCGTCCACCACCAGCACGCGGGCCCCGGCCTGGCGCGCCAGCACGTTGATGGCCGCGCCGCCTGCCAGGAAGTTGCGCACCATCTGCGGGGTCACCTCGGCCGGGTAGGCGCTGACCCCCCGCGCGGCCACCCCGTGGTCCGCGGCCGCCACCAGCACGGCCTTGCGCGCAAACTCCGGCGAAGGCACGCCGGTCATGCCGGCCAGGGCGGCGGCCAGCGCCTCCAGCCTGCCCAGCGAGCCGGTGGGCTTGGTCTTGCGGTCCATCTTCAACTGCGCGGCTTTGGCGGCCTCCTGGTCGAACGGGGGAATGGGCTTCAGGTTCATGCGGGCTCCTTCAAGGGGTTGGGTTGACGGCGGTTTCGGGGTTTACTGGGGCTGCCCCAGTTTCCCCATCTTTTCTATCCTGGGCACGTGCCGGCCTCCCTCGAAGGCGCCGTCCAGCCAGGCGTCCACGATGGCGGTCAGCTGGTCCTCCGCGACCAGCCTCTGGCCGATGGAGATCATGTTGGCGTCGTTGTGGCCCCGGGCCAGGGCGGCCGATTCCTGGCTCCAGCAGACCGCGCAGCGGATGCCCTTCAGCTTGTTGGCGGTCATGGCCTCGCCGTTGCCCGAGCCGCCGAAAACCAGGCCCAGCTGGCAGGCGCCCGTGGCCACGGCCCGGGCCGCCGGCAGGATGAAATCCGGGTAGTCCACCCGCTCCTCGGAATGCGTGCCGAAATCCTCCACCTGGTGCCCCCGCGACCGCAGGTGCGCCTTGACCTTCTCCTTGTAGCGGAACCCCGCGTGATCCGTCCCCACCGCGAATTTCATGAAACCTCCTTTTGATGGATTGATGGCGGCAAAATCCCGAACATGGTTCAAGACATTTTCAGGGCGGCCACGGGACATCGCCGGCGGGTCAAAATTCCACGCCTTCCCTGGCCGCGATGTTCCTTTCCATGGGGTGCCGCACCTTGCGCATCTCGGTGGCGTAGTCGGCCCGCTGGATCAGCTCGGGCGGCGCGCCCCGCCCCGTGCAGACCAGCTCCAGCCGGGCCGGCCGGGCGTCCAGCAGGGCCGAAAATTCCCCCCAGGTGACGTAGCCGTCGCGCAGGGCGATGTTGATTTCGTCCAGCACCACCAGGTCCCAGGCTTCCCTTTCCCATTCCCCGCGCAGTTCCTCCAGCGCCCCCAGGATCTGGGCGCGGATGAGGGACTTGTCGGCCTTGCGGTCGAAGAAGGGATGGCGCTGCTCCAGCCGCCGGAAGGTGATGCCCGGGCGCGGCGGGGAGGCCTGGCCACCCCAGGCGCACTCCCCCGAGGGGTTGGAGGCCGGCTTGAAGAACTGCAGCACCAGCACGCCCAGGCCCCGGCCGGCCGAGCGGAAGGCCTGGCCCAGCGCGGCCGTGGTCTTGCCCTTGCCGTCCCCGAAGTACACGTGGAGCAGGCCCTTTTCAAGCCGCATGCGACCCCCTCAGGCCCGGAAAAAGATCAGCGCCCACACCGCCAGGAACAGCCCCAGGGCCAGCAGGGCCGTGGCGTACATCAGGGCCAGGCCCAGGCGCAGGTGCTTCAGGTCCAGCACCTGCATGGGCTCCCCCAGCCGGGCCTTCTCCACCAGCCGGCCCTGGTAGCGGACCGGCCCGCCCAGCTGCACGCCCAGGGCCCCGGCGAAGGCGCCCTCGGGAAAGCCGCTGTTGGGGCTGGGCTGGCCGGGCCCGTCGCGCCAGGCCGTCCGGACGGCCTGGCGGCCGTCCAGGCCGAGGCACCAGGCCGCCAGCGCGGCCAGAAGCACCGTCAGCCGGGCCGGCACCCAGTTCATCCAGTCGTCCAGCCTGGCCGAAGCGCGGCCCAGCAGGCGGTAGCGGTCGTTCCGGTAGCCCACCATGCTGTCCAGGGTGGACAGGGTCTTGTGGGCCAGGGCCAGGGGGGCGCCGCCCAGCACGGCGTAGAACAGGGGAGCCACCACGCCGTCGCAGGTGCTTTCGGCCAGGGATTCCAGGCAGGCCCGAAGCACCCCCTGGCGGTCCAGGTCCCCGGTGTCGCGCCCCACGATCCTGGCCACCCGGCGGCGCGGCTCCCACAGGTCGCCGGGATCCCGGCGGGCCTCGGCGGCCTCGATGGCCCTCACCACGGCCAGCACGTGGTCCCCCAGGTCGCGGATGGACAGGCAGAAATAGATGGCCAGGGAGGAGGCCGCCAGCAGGCCGGCCTGGCGCGCCCAGCCGCCCAGGCCGGTGGAAAGCGCCCCCATCAGGCACAGGTCCGCGCCGGAGACCAGCAGCACCATGCCCCCGGCCAGGGCCACCCCGCCCCAAAACTCGTCGCGGAAGGCCCGGCGCGCCACGCGTTCGGCGCCCTGGATCACCCCGCCCAGCAGGCGCACGGGGTGCCAGCGCAGCCGCGGGTCGCCCAGGGCCAGGTCCAGGGCGAAGGCGAGAAGCACGGAAAGGGCACGCACGGCCGCCTCCCTTCAGCGCCCGCGGCGCGGCGCGGCGTGGACGGGCGGCGCGCCCAGGATCGCCCCCAGGTCCAGGTGGCGGCGCAGGTGGTCGGCCCAGGCCTTCAGGCGGGCCTCCGCGCGGTCCTCAAAGGAGGCCTGCGCCGCCGCGGGCTTCCGTCCCCGGTCGCGGCACAGGGCCTTGAGGAAGGCGGCCCGGAAGGCGTCGTTTTCCAGGATGCCGTGCAGGTAGAAACCCCACACCCGGCCGCGGCCCCCCAGCGCGCCCAGGGCCCTCTGGCCGCCCTTGAAAAGCGCCCGGCTGCCGGGCCCCAGCCTGGAGCGGCCCTGGTGGATCTCGTAGCCGCGCAC
>JAJYGY010000012.1 GCA_021790555.1 bacterium | reverse complement strand
CGCTGCCTGCGGGCCTCTGTCTTCTGCTACATCACCATCCGCTTGCTGCCGCCGCTGCTGGCCGTCTTCTTCCTGCTTTCCTGGCGGAGCCTGATGCCCCGGACGGGATGGGCCCGCCTGGGGCTCTTCGGCCTGGGCTTCCTGCTGGCCGCCGGCCCCCTGCTGCTCTTCGCCGCCACCCATTTCGCCGAGTTCAGCGAGCGCCTGGGCCAGGTCTCCATCCTCAACGACTACCACACCCAGGGGGCCAGGGTCTTCTGGATCAGCTTCCGGCGGCACCTGGGCATGTTCCAGGTGCAGGGCGACTACAACGGCAGGCACAACCTGTCCTTCTATCCCCAGCTGGACTGCCTCACCGGCGCCCTCTTCGCCCCCGGCCTGCTGCTGGCCCACCTGCGTTTCGGCCGCGACCCGCGCGCGCGGCTTTCGGTGCTGTGGTTCTGGGTGATGCTCTCGGCCGGCATCTTCTCCATCCTGGTGGAGGCCCCCCAGGCCAACCGCACCAGCCTGATCGTGCCGGTCATCCCGCTGGCCATCCTGCTTTTCCTGGAGCGCGCGCGAGACTTCCTGGGCCGGGCCCTGCCCGGGCTCCCGGCGCGGGCCCTGGCGCCGGCCCTGCTGGTGGGCCTGCTGGCCTCGCCGGCCTTCAACTACCACGAGTACTTCCAGCTCTGGCCCCGCGACCCGGCCACCTGGCGCAGCTTCTCGCCCCACGCCTCGGCCGCGGCCAGGCGCCTGGAAAAGGCCGGCCCCGGCTGGGACCTGATGCTCTCCTCCCTGCCCCACCAGTATCCCTTCGACGGCTTCGAGATGGAGGAGATCTGCTCCTTCGCCGTCAGCCGGCAGGGCCAGATCGTGGACGGCCTGCGCGCCTCCAACCCGGTCAGCCCCCGGGACCCCCTGGGCGCCCTGTGCCTGTGGGGCCGGTCGGACAAGGAGATCACCGCGGCCGCGGAAAGGCAGTTCCCCGACCTGCCCCTGGAGAGCCCCCAGGACCCTTACGACTCCAAGCCCCAGTACCTGGCCATGCAGGTGCCCCTGGACCGCATCCCCTTGCTGAAGGCGCCGCCCCAGGGCCCCCTGGCCCCCTTCCTCTACCGGCTGCGGCCCTAGCGGTCCCGTTTTCACGGCGTCCCGGCACCCTTGATGCCGGAGGGGATCACGCGTATCATGGCCGCTTCGCGTCGAATTTAGCGCCAAGGCGGAACCCTTTGGAAGGAGGTTGCGATGGGAGCTCAAATCCTGGACGGAAAGGCCATCTCGGCGGAGATCCGCGAGGAGGTCCGGAAGGAAGTGGGGAAGCTGAAGGCCGAAAAGGGCCTCACCCCGGGCCTGGCCGTGGTGCTGGTGGGCGAGGACCCGGCCTCGAAGATCTACGTCAACAACAAGGCCAAGACCAGCCGGGAGCTGGGCTTCCATTCCGAGCTGCACCTGCTGGACGCCGCCACGCCCCACGCCGCGCTGATGGAACTCATCGGCCGGCTCGCGCGGGACCCCGGAATCCACGGCATCCTGGTGCAGTCGCCCATGCCCGGGCAGATCGACGAGGGCGCCGTGCTGCTGGCCGTTCCGCCGGAAAAGGACGTGGACGGCTTCCACCCCATCAACGCCGGCAGGCTGGCCAACGGCCAGTCCGCCCTGGTGCCCTGCACGCCCCTGGGCTGCCTGGAGATGCTCAAGCGCACCGGGCTGGACCCCAAGGGCCTGCACGCCGTGGTGGTGGGCCGCTCGCACCTGGTGGGCAAGCCCGTGGCCCAGCTGCTGCTGTCCCTCCACTGCACCGTCACCATCTGCCACAGCCGGACGAAGGACCTGGGCTCCATCACGCGCCAGGGCGACGTCCTGGTCGCCGCGGTGGGCAAGCCGCGGATGATCACGGCCGACATGGTCAAGCCCGGCGCCGTGGTCATCGACGTGGGGATCAACCGGGGCGCGGACGGCAAGCTGGTGGGCGACGTGGACTTCGCGCCCGTGGCGGAGAAAGCCTCCTGGATCACGCCCGTGCCGGGCGGGGTCGGCCCCATGACCATCGCCATGCTGATGAAAAACACCCTGCAAGCCGCCAAAGCATCCCTGGGCTGATTTCTTCAATAGTTTAAGTAAGAAGAGATACTTTTGAAAATAAATGGACTATTTTAGTCCATGTCTTAATTTTATCCTTATTCAATATTCTTCTTTGGAAATCAAGGATTATAATGCGGAATAATATCCTGGGCGATTCACAGATTTGCATGCATTTTATTCTCACAAATCCATACTAAAAAACTAAACTTAATTTAAAATGTCATTTTCAGAATTTCGGCCTTTTAATTTGTCGGCAAAATTACGTTGAAATTTACCTAAAATTCTGTTTTAATCCCTGTGATAGTAATCACAATATTAAATTTGCAAAAAGCCCCGCGCCCGCTTCTCCCAAACCGAATGGTCGTGGTCCGGAACGAGCGGGGGGCCCGACGGCGTGGCGCTCCTTCCCTTCTCTGGACAGCCCGTGAGAACTCTCGGTGTCGGCCTCGTGTTCCCGCTTCTGGCCCTGGGAATCGCCTCAGAAGCGGCCGCCGGTTCCACTTATTCTTCGCCCATGATGCTGGAGGCCAGCTACACCGCGGCGGGCACCTACAGCTACGCCTACATCCAGTTCTCCAACCAGTCCGTCACCATCCCCCCCAATTCCTACCTTCAGTATGACGTCTTCGTGCCCACGGATTCGGCCGACTATTCCGGCGGCGTGGACCTGGACGGAAACTTCGCCGTCAGCGGCCAGCTGCGCGACTACCAGCCCGGCGGCGTGTACGTGCAGGACCAGAACAACCTGCGGGCCCACCCCTTCTCCGACCTTGGCAACTTCGCCAAGGGCCAGTGGTACCACCGCGTCTTCGACATGGGATCGGCCGCCAACGTGGTGCTCACCGAATCCGACCTGGCCACCGACACGGGCAACGGCCAGCACAACGGGGCGCCCTCCAACCTGGCCGGCTTCTACAACGGCTACGTGGACAACGTGCGCTTCACCAACGCCTACGGGGTCACCCTGGCCCCGGTCTACACCGACGGAAGCCTGAGCCTGCCACGGGGCGGCACCTTTTCCACCACCGACGGCGGGGGCGGCACCAGCAACGTCACCAACGCGGCCCTCTACATCGTGACGGGCGCGGTGCTTTCGGCCAGCCCGTCCAGCGCCACGGCCGACGGGGTCTCCACCATCACCGTGACGGTCACCGTGGCCGGCCCCACCGGCGCGGGCGTGCCCAACGTGCACGTGCGCGTCTCCTCCAGCCGGGCCCAGGACGTCCTCAGCCCGGCCGCCGGG
>JAJYGY010000388.1 GCA_021790555.1 bacterium | reverse complement strand
TTGCCCCGGCATCCTATATAATTTCCCCCGGCAAAGCCCTGTAAAACAAGCGTTTTTCATTTTCCCGCCCTTTGGAGCAGTGTTTGGAAGTCCGGCCCGGAGAATTTCCCGAAGAAAAGCTGGCCGCGGGTCCCCAATACCTGGGGGCCCCGCAGGGTGCCCTTTCCATCATCCCCCTGGGGGGCATGGGTGAGATCGGCAAGAACATCACCCTGGTGGAATACGGGGACGACATCCTCGTGATCGACTGCGGCATCAAGTTTCCCAACGAGGCCGAGCTTCCCGGCATCGACCTGGTCATCCCGGACTTCAGCTACCTGCTGGAAAACCGCGACAAGGTCCGCGGCATCGTGCTGACCCACGGCCACGAGGACCATATCGGGAGCCTTCCTTTCCTGCTGAGGAAGCTCCCCCTGCCCATCTATGGATCCCGCTACACCCTGGGGCTGGTGAAGTCCAAGCTGGAGGAGCACAAGCTGCTGGACGCCACCCGCCTCACCGAGATCCGCTCCGGAGGGAGCATCCGGCTGGGCTGCTTCGGCGTGGAGTTCTTCTCCGTCTGCCATTCCATCGTGGACGGCCTGGGCCTGGCCATCGACACCCCCCTGGGCCTGGTGGTGCATTCCGGCGACTTCAAGTTCGACTCCACCCCGGTGGACGGCGTCCACACCGACGAGGCCGCCCTGCGCCGCTTCGAGGAGCGAGGGGTCCTGGCCCTGATCTCCGATTCGACCAACGTGGAGAAGCCCGGGTTCACCCCCAGCGAAAAGGAGGTGGGGCCGGCCTTCGAGGAGGTCTTCCGCCAGGCCCCGCGGCGCGTCATCGCCACCTGCTTCGCCAGCAACGTGCACCGCTTCCAGCAGATCCTGGACACGGCCGCCAAGTTCCGCCGTAAGGTGGCCACCCTGGGCATGTCCATGGGCTACAACATGCGCCTGGCCCAGGAACTGGGCTACCTGAAGGGCGGGGGCGGCACCTGGGCGGACTTCAACACCGTCAAGAGCCTGCCGCCCGAGCGCACCGTGGTGGTCACCACGGGCAGCCAGGGCGAGCCCATGTCGGGGCTGGCCCGCATGGCCGCCGGCACCCACACCGACCTGCGCGTGGAGGAGGGTGACCTGCTGCTCTATTCGGCCCGCGCCATCCCGGGCAACGAGCGCACCATCAACACCGTCATCAACAATTTCTACCGCTGCGGCGCCGAGGTGGTGACCGAGGGGCGCCTGCGCGTGCACGTCTCCGGG
Source organism: bacterium (assembly GCA_021790555.1). Classification (GTDB taxonomy): domain Bacteria; phylum Oederibacteriota; class JAJYGY01; order JAJYGY01; family JAJYGY01; genus JAJYGY01. The sequence continues at coordinate 14,505 of JAJYGY010000388.1, read as the reverse complement.
CACGGCAGCCGCGAGGACCTGCGCAAGCTCTTCCACCTGCTGCAGCCCGCCTATTTCCTGCCGGCCCACGGCGAGCCCAGGCATCAGGTGATGCAGCGGCGCATGGCCCACGAGGCAGGCATGCCCCAGGACAGGGTCTTCCTGATGGACAACGGCGACCGCTGGTCCTTCGACGGGCGCCGGGCCTTCAAGCACGGGCACGTGCCCGCCGGCGAGGTGCTGGTGGACGGCAAGGGAGTGGGGGACATCGGCGACGTGGTCCTGCGCGACCGCAAGCACTTGAGCGAGGACGGCGTGGTGCTGTGCCTGCTCGGGTTCTCGCGCGAGACCAAGGAGATCGTCACCGGCCCGGACATCCTCAGCCGGGGCTTCGTCTACGAGAAGGACAGCGGTCCCTTCCTGGAGGAGGCCCGGCAGCTGGTGCGCGAGGCCGTGGCCAACTACCAGGGCAGCCAGGCCCCGGGCTGGGACGAACTGCGGGCCATGGTCACCCAGGTGCTCAAGCGCTTCTTCAAGCAGCGCACCGAACGCAGGCCGATGATTCTGCCGGTGGTGATGGAAATCTAGCGCGGACCGCATCTTCGAGAGGTTTCATGGCAAAAAGGCGGATTCAGCATTCCAGGTCCAGGAAGGCCCTTCCCAAGGGCGGTCCCCGGCGCAAGGCGGCCGGGCGCGCCGCCGCGCCGCGCCGGAGCCCGGCGCCCCGGCGCAAGGGCTGGCTGGTCCTGGCCGTGGAGGCGGCCATGGAGTTCACGGGCGAGCGCAAGGCCGAACTTTCGGGCTTCCTGTCGGTGGTGGGTTCGCTGGCCCTGCTGCTTTCCCTGGTGCCCAGGGAGCCCAACCTGCTGGGCCCCGTGGGGCACGCCCTTCTCAGGGTCTTTTTCGGGGGCCTCGGGCTGGGCAGCTACGTGCTGGCCCTGCTGCTGGGCGCCTGGGGCCTGGCCCTGATGGCCGGCCGCCCGCCGCGCACCCCGGCGGTCAAGGCGGGCGGGGCCGCCCTGCTGGTCCTGCCGGCGCTGGTGCTGGTGCACCTGGCCTTCGCCGCGCCCCTGCAGGCCGGGCCGGTCCAGGGACTCTACTGGGGAGGCCTGTTCGGCAAGGCCCTGTGCCAGGTGCTGGACCGCTACTTCTCGGGCGTGGGCACGGTGGTCATCTGCCTGGCCCTGATGGGGGTGGCCCTCTACCTGCTGGAGCAGGAATCCCTGGTCAAGAACGCCTTCTGGCAGGTCCTCGAGCGCGTCAAGATCGGCTTCCAGGTCCGCGGACTGGGCGGGCGGGCGGCGGCGCGCGCCGCCGAACCCGCCCGCCGCGTCCGCCGGGTGCGGCAGGTGCAGGCGGGCGAGGAGGAACAGGAACCGGCCGGCGCGGCCGGCCGCGCCAAGCCCCGAGTGGAGGAGGCCGTGGCCTCCGCGGGAGAAAAGGAGGAGGCCGGTGAGCCGGGGGAGGCCGCCCCGGTGGAAAGGCTTATCAGCGCCGAGGAGCGCCAGAAGGTGGCAGAGGCCTTCCTGAAGAACCGCCAGGCCATCAAGGTGAGCGCGGGGGGGCCCCGGGTCAACGAGGCCGCCTCGGCCTCGGCCGTGGTCTCCACCGAGGCCGCCCTGGCCCAGCCGCGCACCGAACTGACGGACTACAAGCTGCCTCCGGTCTCGCTGCTGAAGGAGGCCGCGGGCGGCGGCAAGTCGGCGCCTTCGGACTACCAGGAGATCTCGGCCACGCTGGAAAAGGCCCTGGCCAGCTTCGGCGTGGCGGCCAAGGTGGTGGAGGTCTGCCCCGGGCCCTCGGTGACGCGCTACGAGATCTCGCTGGCGCCGGGCGTCAAGATGTCGCGCGTCGTCACCCTGGCCGACGACATCGCCCTGGCCTCCAAGGTGGCCAGCGTGCGCATCGAGGGCCCCATCCAGGGCAAGGGCACCCTGGGGGTGGAGATCCCCAACGTCAAGCCCAACCCGGTGCTGCTGAAGGAACTGGTGGACACCGGCGAGTTCACCCAGGCCGGGCACAAGCTGGTCTTCGCCGTGGGCAAGGACATCGGCGGCTCGATGGTGTTCTCCAACCTGGCCGAGATGCCCCACCTGCTGGTGGCCGGGGCCACGGGTTCCGGCAAGTCGGTGTGCATCAACGCCATCATCACCTCCATCCTCTTCCGGGCGGCCCCGGACGAGGTGCGCTTCCTGATGGTCGACCCCAAGCGGGTCGAGCTGACGCCCTACGACAGCATCCCCCACCTGCTGAGGCCGGTGATCGCCAACGCCAAGGAGGCCCCCGGGGCCCTGCGCCTGATGGTGGAGGAGATGGAACAGCGCTACAAGCTGCTGGCCTCGGTGGGCATGCGCAAGATCGACGACTACAACGCCTGGGTGGCCGAACGCGAGGCCGAAAAGGAGGGGCTGGAGCCCATTCCCGGGGAGGAGCTGGCTGAGATCCCCAAGGACGCGCCCAAGGACCAGCACCGCCGCCTGCCCTACATCGTGGTGGTCATCGACGAGCTGGCGGACCTGATGATGGTCTCGGCCAACGAGGTGGAGAATTCCATCGCCCGCCTGGCCCAGATGGCCCGGGGCGTGGGCATCCACCTGGTCATCGCCACGCAGCGGCCCAGCGTGGACGTGATCACCGGCGTCATCAAGGCCAATTTCCCCAGCCGCATCGCCTTCCAGGTGTCTTCCAAGGTCGACTCCCGCACCATCCTGGACGGGTCCGGGGCCGAGGCGCTGCTGGGGCGGGGCGACATGCTCTACAGCCCCTACAACGTCAACAAGCCGGTGCGCGTGCAGGGCTGCTTCGTTTCGGGCGGCGAGGTGGAGAAGGTGGTGGCCCACGTCAAGAAGCAGGCCCAGCCGGTCTTCGACCCCCGCTTCGCCTCGCTTCCCAGGGAGGGCGAGGAGGCCGGCGCGCCCGGAGGCAGCGGCGGGGCCGCCCAGGAGGACCCCCTGTACGAGGAGGCCGTGCGCGCCGTCATCAACGCCGGCCAGGCCTCCACGTCGGTCCTGCAGCGCCGCATGCGCATCGGTTACGGGCGGGCCGCCCGCCTGCTGGACCTGATGTTCGAGGAGGGCATCATCGGCCCGCCCGACGGGAACCGGCCCCGCAAGGTGCTGCTCAACCCGGCCGACTACAGCGAGCAGAACCTGGCGGTGTCGGCCCCGCCCAACGAGGAGACGTGGTGAGGGGCGCGGGCGGCAAGGCATGGGCGCTGGCGCTGGCCGCGCTGCTGGGGTGGTCCGCGGCGGGCCTGCGGGCGCGGGAGAGGTCCCTGCCGCGCTACAGCGCGCGCCAGATCCTCGCGCAGATGCTCAAGGCCCAGGCCCGCCAGGCCGTCTTTTCCTGCGACATGGAGAAGTCCGAATATTCCGACGATTCCGACACCCCGGACCGGCGCTTCACCGGCACGCTGCGGGTGAAGCGCGGCGGCAAGGCCCGCTACGAGGTCGCCGAGCCCAGCCCCCAGCTGCTGATCTGCGACGGCAGGACCCTTTACATGGTGCTGCCCCAGGCCAAGCAGGTGATGGAGCAGGGCGAGGCGCAGATGAAGACCTCCGGGCAATTTTTCCTGGATTTAGCCTCCTCCATCCGCTACTATTCCAAGGCTGGACTGGCCCGCCTGGTGCCGGTGGGGCCCGAATTCAAGGGCCGCGACGTGGAAGCCCTGCAGCTGACCCCCCGCGACCCGGATTCGGCCGGATTCGACAGGGCCGTGTTCTGGGTGGACCTGCGCCGCTGGGTGGTGCTGAAGGCCGAACTGCTTTCCGGGGCCAGCCGCATCGAGGTCCGGTTCACCGATATCCGGGCTTATACCATGGAAGAAGTCAAAAAAGACCCGCGCAAAGACCTGCCGGACGCCCTGTTCCGATACCATGTTCCGGACGGGTACGAAGTGTTCAATTCCTTGCTGCCTTGAGCCCGGGGATGCCCAGAAAACCGAAGGAAAACAATAGGCCGGACGGCGTGGAAGCCGCGCCGGCGCAAGGCGCCGGCGCCGCGGCCGGCCCCGGAGTCCTGCTGCGCCAGATCCGGCAGAAGGCGGGCCTGAGCCTGGAGCAGGTCTGCCAGAGGACGAAAATTTCGGAGCGGATGGCGCGGGCCCTGGAGGAGGAGCGTTTTGGCGACCTCCCTTCGCTGGCCCACGCCCGGGCCTTTTCCGTGGCCATGGCCGAGTCCTGCGGGGCCGATCCCGAGCCCCTGAGGCAGGCCTGGTCGCGCCTGCAGGGCCCCCGCCGCGCCCCTTCCGCGCCCCAGCCGCCGGCGGCCGGGCTGGAGAACGCCTCCGTCCGCCGGGCGGAGGCTCCGGGCGCGGGCCAGCGCTGGGTCCTGTGGGCCGCGCTGGCCCTGGGCGTGGTGCTGGTGCTGTGGCTGCTCAGCGGCCTGACCTCGCGCAAAGTTTCCCTGCCCGCCACGGGCCTGGTGGCCGGAGGCCCCGAGGCCGAGATCACGCCGGACAAGGCCGCGCTGGGCCTGGCCCCGGTTTCGCCCCAGGCCCTGGCCACGCAGGCGGCCCTGCCGGTGGGGGCGGCCCTTTCCGTGGCCGGCCCGTCGTCGCGGGAGGCGGTGTTGCGGCTGAGGGCCCGGAGGGACTGCTGGCTTTCCCTGAACATCGACGGCCAGGACCTTCCCCTGATCACCCTGAAGCGGGGTGAAAAGCGGACCTGGCAGGTGGATCACAAGGCCATTCTGCTGGCCGGCAACGTGGGCGCCCTGAGGGTGTGGTGGCAGGGCAGGAACCTGGGCTACCTGGGACCCCTGGGCCGGCGGCAGAACGGGCTGGTGTTCGAGGTGGGGCAGGCCTGGCGCGAGGATTCGGGGCAGTCCCTGCCCGTGCCGGCCCAGGTGACGGACGCGGCGTTCGCTCCGGAAAGTCCGGCGGCCGCGGCGGCGGAGAGCCCCACCGCGGCGAACCCCTGAGATTCGGGACCCCTGAGGAGCTGAGATGGCGCAGGAAAATTCCTTCGACGTGGTTTCCAAGGTGGACCTGCAGGAGGTGGACAACGCCACCAACCAGGCCGTGAAGGAGATGGCCACCCGCTTCGACTTCCGCGGGTCCAAGAGCGCCATCTCCTTCGACAAGACCAAGAATGAGTTCCTGCTGGAATCCGACGACGAGGTGAAGCTGAAATCCGTGGCGGACATCCTGCAGTCCAAGCTGGTCAAGCGCGGGGTCTCCCTGAAGGCCCTGGACTGGCAGAAGGTGGAGCCGGCCTCGGCCGGAACCGTGCGCCAGGCGGTCAAGCTGCAGGAGGGCATCCCCCAGGAGAAGGCCAAGCGGGTGGTGGCCTTCCTGAAGGAGAAGAAGCTGAAGATCCAGGCTTCCATCCAGGGCGACCAGGTGCGCGTGACGGGCAGGAGCAAGGACGACCTGCAGGACGCCATCGCCAGGCTCAAGGCCGAGGATTTCGGCGTGGACCTGCAGTTCACCAATTACCGGTAAGTCCGGGCAGGGCGGGGGTTTCTGGGCGCCAGGCTGAAGGCCCGGGTTGAAGTCTCCTTCGGAGGTGGGAATGTTCCGTCGTCTTGGGAAGGGTTTCCTGCCGGGGCTGGCCCTGGCGCTGGCCTGGGGCGCCGCCTCCGCGGCCTTCGCCCTGGCGCCCCTGCCGCAGGTGTACCAAGGGCAGGGCTTCCGCACCTGGCTGGCCCCCCAAAACGCCAGGGCCTGGCAGATGGACTGGCTGAAGCACGACCTGGCCCGCAAGGACGAGACCCTGCGCGGGCAGACGCTGAAGGCGCTGGGGCTGCTGCGGCACCGGGTGGACCGGACCCTGATGTGGCCGCAGTGGGAGCAGCCGGTGGAGGACCGGATCCGGATCCGCTACGAGCGGCTGGGCTTCAGCGACCGCAAGTCGGCCGTGCTGTGGGCCCCCTACGCCGGGCGGGGCGAGTACGTGATGATCGTCTTCTCGCAGTGGGGCGACGGCCAGGACTACTGGAAGCCCTGGCAGATCTTCGAATTCAAGACCGATCCGGTGCCCGGCCTGAAGGTGGAATTCCCCGACATCCTCAGCGACGGCAGCCGTGAGCTCGTGGTGCGGCACCTGGTGCGCAACGACGCCTACGGCGACCGCGAGGTGGTCTCCATCTTCCGCAACGACGACCAGGGCGACAACCGGGCCCTGCGCCTCACCTGGCAGGAGACCGACGAATACTACCGGGCCGGCAAGTACGAGGGCAACCCGGCCTGGATGAGCGAAAAACTGAAGTTCGGCGACCAGCGCATCCTGCGCACGGTCACCTGGAAGCGCTACCACTACACCCGCGAGGGCGAGGAGGCCCGCTACCAGGGCATGCATCCCTTCCGCCGCGAGACCTACCGCGAGCGCTTCTCCTGGAACCCGGCGGATTTCTCCTTCTACGATGCGGAGACGGAACTCGGCAAGCTGGTGCGCGGCAGGGAACCGGAGCTGCGCCAGGACGCCGCGCGGCGCCTGGGCGAGATCCTTTCCACCGCCCATCCCCAGCTGGTGGCGGCCCTGAAGGACAAGTCGGCCCTGGTGCGCATGCAGGCGGCCCTGGCGCTGGAGGACATCGGCGACACCACGGCCCTGCCGGCCCTGGAGAAGGCCCTGGAGAATCCCAACGAGGACAACACCGTGACGCAGGCCCTGCAGCAGGCCGAGGATTCGCTCCTGGCCAAGGCCAAGGCCGAAGTGGCGGCCGAAGCCCTCAGCCGCACGGCTTCGGTTTCGGTCCCTCCCCTGGGGCTGCGGCGCCACGGCAAGGAGGCGGAAAGGCGCGTGCGGCACGCCCGGCGCGCCGGCAGGAAGCCCGCCTCCAGCATGCCGGCCGTCCCTGCGGACCTGAGCCCCACCAGCCAGCCCCGCCTGAACCTGCAGCCGCGTTGAGCCGGCCCGGGCCCTCCCTCCTTCGGTGCCAGCCATGCCCGTGAAAGTTGGATTGGTCAGCCTCGGCTGCCCGAAAAACCTGGTGGATTCGGAAGTGATGCTGGGGATGCTGGCCAAGCGACAGTACCACCTCACCCGGGACGAGTCCCAGGCCGACCTGCTCATCGTCAACACCTGCGGCTTCATCGACCGGGCCAAGGAAGAGTCGGTGGACACCATCCTGGAGATGGCCCGCCAGAAGAAGAAGGGCCGCTGCAAGGCCCTCATCGTCACCGGCTGCCTGGTGCAGCGCCACGCCGAGGAACTGAAGAAGGAGATCCCCGAGATCGACGCCTTCCTGGGTTCGGCCGACTACCCCAAGATTCTGGAGGTGGCCGAGCGCGTCCTGGCCGAGGACCGCCGCAAGGAGGCCCTGGTGGACGTGCATTCCCCCGTCTACCTCTACGACGAAAACACGCCCCGCCTGCTGTGCACCCCCTCCTACACGGCCTACCTGAAGATCGCCGAGGGCTGCGACCACGCCTGCCGCTTCTGCATCATCCCCACGCTGAGGGGGCGGATGCGCAGCCGCAGCGTGGAGTCCTGCGTGGCCGAGGCCCGCAACCTGGCCGCCCTGGGGGTGAAGGAGCTGAACCTGATCTCGCAGGACACCAGCGAATACGGCAGGGACCTCTACGGGCAGCCGCGCCTGGCCCAGCTGCTGGGGGAACTTTCCCGGGTGGAGGGCCTGCGCTGGATCCGCATGCACTACCTCTACCCGGCCTTCCTCACCGACGAACTTCTGGAAGTCTGGTCCGGCTCGGAGAAGCTGGTGAAGTACGTCGACATCCCCCTGCAGCACGGCGACGGGGCGATGCTGAAGGCCATGGCCCGGCCCGGCACCCGCGAGAGCAACCTGAAGCTGGTGGAAAGGCTGCGCCGGGCCCTGCCCGGGGCCGCCATCCGGTCGAGCTTCATCGTGGGCTATCCGGGCGAGACCGAGGAGAGGTTCGAGGGCCTGCTGGGTTTCCTGCGCGAGGCGCGCCTGGACCGGGTGGGGGTCTTCACCTATTCGCGCGAGGCCGGCACGCCGGCCGCGGAGATGGAGGGCCAGGTGCCCGACAGGACCAAGCAGCGCCGCCGCCGCGAGGCCATGGCCCTGGCGTCGGAAATCTCGGCCCAGCGCCTGAAGGAGCGCCTGGGACGGGAAGTGGACGTGCTGGTGGAGGACAAGCCCGGGGCCGGGCACGACGGCATGGAGCACGGCGAGGGCGACGGCGGGGACAGGGCCCCCCGGGCCCGCGGCCGCGGACGGTCCTGCCTGGGCCGGACTGCCCTGGACGCCCCGGATATCGACGGGCGCATCCACTTCAGCCCCCCGGCCGGGGGGGCCCCCCGGCCCGGGGACTTCGTCCACGTGCGGGTGGAGGACTGCGACGAGCACGACCTCTTCGGGAGGCAGGTGGCATGAGGCCGGCCGGTGGGAAATCTCCCCGCCGGGGCAGGGCCTCCGCGGCCGCTCCGGCTCCCCGGCAGGAGCGCCACCGTTTCCTGCGCTTTTCCAGGATCAACCTTCCCAACCAGCTGACCCTGCTGAGGATCTTCCTGGTCCTGCCCTTCTGGATCCTCTTCAATTCCGACAACTTCATCGCCCAGTGGGCCTCGCTGCTGGTCTTCCTGGCGGCCGTGGCCACCGATTTCCTGGACGGAAGGATCGCCCGCCGGCGCGGGCTGATCACCAATTTCGGCAAGATCATGGACCCCCTGGCCGACAAGCTGCTGATGCTGACGGCCCTGATCTGCCTCGTGCAGATCGGCATGGTGCCGGGCTGGATGGTGGTGCTGATCGTGTGGCGCGAGCTGGGGGTGACGGGCCTGCGCACCCTGGCGGCCTTCAAGCGCCAGGTGATGGCCGCCGACCGCTGGGGCAAGCTGAAGACGGTCTCGCAGATGGTGGCGGTGACCACCTGCCTGCTGCTGCAGGTGCTGCAGAGCACCTTCAACACGCTTTCGGCCAACTGGCTGCAGAACCTCCAGGCCGGGGGCTGGGCCGGGCAGACCCTGGCCCTGCTGCTGGACACCAACGCCCTTCCCTACTGGCTGATGTTCCTGGCGGCGGTGGGATCGGTCTATTCCGGGTACAACTATTTCTCGTCCAACTGGGACCTCATCTGCCGCGAACTGGAGAACTGACATGGCATTCAAGGACAAGGCGGCCCTGGCCCTGGCCACCTGGTTCGGAGCCGGGTATTTCCCCTTCGCCTCCGGCACCCTGGCCACGGCCCTGGCCCTGCCGCTGGTCCTGCTGCTGGCCTGGGCGGCCGGCCTCCACGGCCTGGAATCGGCCCGCTGGAACGGCTGGAACCTGGCCGCCGCGGCCCTGCTGACCTGGCCCGGGATCTGGAGCGCCGGCCGGGCCGAGAAGCTGACCGGCGAGCGGGACAGCCACAAGATCGTGGTGGACGAGGTGGCCGGCACCTTCCTCACCCTGGCCTTCCTGCCCCTGGGGGCCTTCCAGTGCCTGGGCACCTACGCCTGGGCCTTCCTGGTGTTCCGGATCCTGGACGTGGCCAAGCCCTTCCCCATCCGGCAGTCCCAGGTGCTTCCGGGAGGCTGGGGAGTGATGGTGGACGACCTGCTGGCCGGGCTGGCCGGGGGCCTGGTGCTGATGCTGGTGTGGAAATTCCTGCCGGGGTGGATGGACTGGGGGCGCCTGGCCGCCACCTTCAGCCGCGGGGAAGTGCTGCTCTGAAGCCGGAGAGGAGGGTTCCTTGCCCCTGAAACCAAAACCTTCGTCCACGCTGCTCGGAAAATGGAAGGAGACCCAGTCGGCCTGGGACGACCACGATTTCCTGGAGGTCCAGGCCAACGCCTTCATGAAGATGCGCTGGAGGCGCCTCAACGCCCGGGCGGCCCGCTTCTGCGCCGGCTTCAGCCGGGAGCTGGGCCGGGGCCTGGACCTTCTGGACGTGGGCTGCGGACACGCCGACTTCCTGCCCTGGTGCCGGGCGAGCCTGAGGTCCTACACCGGGCTGGAGCCCTCCACGGCGCTTCTGCCCAGGAACCTCTCCAGGACGGAGGGGGGGGTGAAGGTGGGCCTGAGGCGCGGCCAGGCCGAGAAGATGCCGCTGCCCGACGCCAGCGCCGACCTGGCCCTGGTGAAGGAGGTGCTGGACCACTGCTGGGGGCCCCGCCAGGTCCTGGAGGAATGCTTCCGCGTGCTCAGGCCCGGGGGCAGGCTTCTGGTGACCCTGACCAACGACCAGGCCTGGTACAAGCGGATGCTTCCGGGCCGGGCCCGGCGGGTGAAGGCCGGCCAGCACGACCACCTCCATTATTTCAAGCCCGGCCAGGTCCGGGAGCTGGCCCTCCAGGCCGGCTTGCGCGCCGCGCGGGTGGACGATTCGCACTACCTGCGCCTGCCCGGCCCCCTGGAATCGGCCCTGGGGCGCCTGCCCGACCCCGCCGGCTTCGCCCTGATCCGCGCCAGCGACGCCGTGGGGAGCCTGCTGCTGCCGGAGATGGGGGGGAGCTTCTGGGTGACTGCCGAAAAGGCCTGACCCATTTCAAGGCGGGATGCCCGATGAAGATCGGAATCGACGGACGTGTCCTGGGCCGCAGGGGGGTGGGGCGCTACCTGAAGAACCTCCTGGCCGCCCTGGCGGACCTCGGGTCGCGGGACGAGTTCACCGTGTTCCTGGGGCCCAGGAGCCGGACCCAGGACCTTCCCCGGAATCCGCGCTTCCGGGGCTTGAGCCTCGGCCCCGGGCATCCCGCCTGGCACGAGCAGGCGCGGATTCCGGCCCTGGCGCGCAAGCTGGGGCTGGATCTCCTCCATTTTCCCGACAACACCGGTCCCCTGCGCTGCCGCGTCCCCTTTGTGCTGACCCTGCACGACACCATGTGGATGCGCCCGCTTCGTGAGGCGGTGGCCCGCCCCACGCCCTCCCAGCGGCTCCAGGATCTATACCGCAAATGGGTCTGCCCCCGCGCCGCCGCCCGGGCGGGCAGGGTACTCACCATCACGCGGTTCTCGCGGCGGGATATCCTGGAAAAGCTTCCCCTGGACCCCTCCCGGGTAGAGGTGGTGTCCGAGGGGCTGGACCCCGCGTTTTCCAAAGGCCTGCCCGGGGCCAGGGCGAGGGCCCTGACGCGCGGCCTTGGGCTGGAGGGGCCCTACGTGCTGGCCTCCGGCGCCTCGGACCGCAGGAAGAACGTCGACCGCCTCATCGAGGCATTCGCGCTGGCCGGACGAAAATCCCCCTTGCTCAAGCGCGCGCGCCTGGCGGTCACCTCGATGGGGGACCGCGAGCTGGCCACCACCACCTACCGGCAGACCGCCGCCCGGGCCGGCGTGTCCGGACGCGTCCGCTTCCTGGGATACGTGGGGGAGGAGGAACTGAAGGCCCTGTACCAGGAGGCCCTGTGCTTCGCCTATCCCTCGCTGTGGGAGGGCTTCGGCCTGCCGGTGCTGGAGGCCTTCGGCATGGGCTGTCCGGTGCTGGCTTCCAACGCCACGGCCATTCCCGAGACGGCCGGAAAAGGAGCCCTGCTGGTGGATCCGGAGGACGTGGTGGGTATGGCCAGGGGTTTCCACCAGATGCTCCGGCCGGCCCTCCGGGACAGGCTGGTCCTGGCCGGAAGGAAGGAGCTGGGCCGCTATTCCTGGGAAAGGGCCGCCCGGCAGACCCTGGGACATTACCGGTCCGCCTTGCATTGACGCCGCGCCGTCTTTTTCCTATGCTGCATCCCTGGAAGGCGGAAGGGCCGGCCATCCGTCGGGCCCGCACAACCCAAGCGCCGTGAACCCCGCCAGGCCCGGAAGGGAGCAACGGTAAGCGGAGGCAGGTGTGTTGCGGTCACCCGCCGGGTGGCCCGCCCTTCCGCCTTTCGATTTGAGTTCGGCCTGCCGGCGCACGAGGAGGATGAGTGGGGAGAAGGCACTGGGTCTGGCTTGGAATTTGCGCTTTCCTGCTGGGAACGGGCTTCGGAGAGACGGCCTGGGCGGTCTCGGGCCAGCATCCCGGCTTCGCCTGGCCGGCCTGGGGCCGCGCGGCCTTTTGGGCCGCCGGGGGCGGCCTGGGCCTGGCCTGGGCGGCCTTCCAGTCCGCGTCGTGGAAGGTCGGCTTTTCCTGGGATTTCCTTTCCGGCTGGCGCCTGGGCGCGGCCAGCCTGTGGCCCTGCCTTGCCGGCTGGCTTTGGCCCCTGGTGGCCGGGCTCCCCCTGCCCCCGCCCCACGACTTTCCCCTTAGAAAATTGGAGATCTTCCTGGCCTTCCAGGCCGTCACCTGCCTGTGCGGGGCGGGGGCCTTGGGCCTCCTGGGCCTGTGGAGGACGAAAGCCTTTCTTAAGTGGAGTTCCGGCAGCTTCGGCCTGAGGCTGGCCGGCCTTTGTTTCATGGCCTACCTGCTTTCCGGGGCCTGGGTCGGACAGTGGAACGTCACCGGCGACGCCCCCCACTACATCCTGATGGCCGACAGCCTGGTCCATGACCACGACGTGGACCTGGCCAACAACTACGCAAACCGGGACTGGCTGCGTTTTTATGACCGCGATCTGGAGCCCCAGGTCCCGGACCAGCCGGACGGCAGGCAGGTCCCGGAACACAAGCCCGGCCTTCCCCTGCTGATCGCGCCGGGCTATTACTTCCTCGGCTTCAGCGGGGTGCTGTGGACCCTGGGGCTCCTGGCCGCGCTGGGTGGAACCCTTTTTTTTCTCTTTTGCCGGAAAGTGGGATATGATCCGGGACAGGCCTTCCTCGGCTGGTGTCTCTTTTGTTTCACGGCGCCCTGGTGGGTGAACAGCGAACTGGCCATGCCCGAAATGGCGGGTGGACTGGCCTTTCTCGTCTTCTGGGCGGGCTGGGTCGACCTGCTCCCGGCGTGGGCGGGAGCCGCCGGCTGCGCCAGCCTCGCCTGGCTGGACCTTCACTTCTATCCCGCGGCCCTGGCCCTGCTGGCCGTCGACGTGTGGAGGCGCCGGCGCCTGGGCCTGAAGGGCTCCGCGGTGTCGGTCCTCGTGGTGGCCGCCAGTTTCGCCGCCGCCCTTGTCTACAACCACAGCCTTTTTGGGAGCTACAATCCGGTCGAATCCTACCGCCAGAGGGGCATGGACATGGCCTTCCTGGAGAAGGCGGGAACCATGTTCGGCCATTCGCTGGGAATGCTGCTGGACCAGGAATACGGGTGGTTCCCCTTTGTGCCCGTCTTTTACCTTTCCTTTCTGGGGGCCTGGTCCTGGTGGAGGCGGGACAAGGCCTTTTTTTGGGGGCTCGTCGCGCCAAGCCTGGTGTACCTCCTTCCGGTCCTGGCATTCTTCGGCTGGTACAGCGGCATGGCCCCCAACCGCTACCTTGTCTGCCTGACCCCGGCTTTCGCCCTGTTCTCCCTCGAGGCCTGGAGGGCCTGGAAGCACCGGTTTTTCTTCAACCTGCTGGCGGTCCTTTCCTGGCTTTGGGCCTTCTGCTTCACCGTGGTCCCCTGGTTCTGCTGGAGCAAGGCCGAGGGGGAGAACTGGATCCTCCGGATCGCCGGGCGGTGCCTGCACCTCGACCTGGCCGCGTGGTTCCCAAGCTACATGGTCCACCGGCCGGCCGACACCGCCTGGGTCGCGGCCCTGCTGGTGGCGGCCGTGGTGTCGGTGAGGAAGCTGGGCGCGCCGGCCGCATGAGGCGGCTTTCTTCCCCCTTGGATGGCACCCGATGACGGTCAAGGATCCTTCCGTGAAGCTTCTGCTTCCCCGGGGCGGGGACAGGCGCCCGCCCGAAGTCACCGTGCTGGTGCCCGCGTTGAACGAGTCCCGGACCATCGGGCGCTTCGTGGAATGGTGCTGGGAGGGTTTCTCCAGGGCCGGCGTGCGGGGCGAGGTGCTGATCGTGGACAGCTCCACGGACGCCACCGCCAGGATCGCGCTTTCAGGCGGGGCGCGGGTTCTGCGGTGCCCGCGAAGGGGGCTGGGCCGCGCCTATCAGGACGGGCTGCCCTTCGCGCGGGGGCGCTTCCTGATCCTGGGAGATTGCGACTGCACCTATGATTTCCGGGAACTGCTCCCCTTCGTCCAGGCCTTCCGGGAGGGGGCCCAGTTCGTGATGGGTTCGCGGTTCCGGGGCTACATCGAACCCGGGGCCATGCCGGCCCTGCACCGGTATTTCGGCACGCCGTTGACCACCTGGGTGCTGAACCTGATCTACGGATGCCGCTTCACCGACATCCACTGCGGCATGCGGGGCCTGAGCCGGGAGGCTTTTGAAAGGCTCCGCCTGCAGTCGCCCGGATGGGAATACGCCTCGGAGATGGTGCTGAAGGCCGTCAAGCTGCGGATGCCCGCGCGCGAGGTGCCCATCCGCTTCTACAAGGACCAGCCGGGCCGGCTGAGCCACCACCGGCGGTCAGGGTTTCTTTCGCCCTGGAAGGCGGGCTGGGACAACCTGAGGGCCATGTTCGTGTACGGCCCGGAGTTTTTCCTGCTGAGGCCGGGCCTGGTCGTGCTGGCACTGGGCCTGGTCCTGACCCTTCCCGAGGTGGGCCACCCCCAGCGCCTGGGTCCGGTCACCCTTTCGCTCTACTGGATGCTCCTGGGCCTTTGCCTCTCGGTGCTGGGCCTGCAGTGCGCCTACCTGGGGGTCCTGGGACAGTGCCTCTGGGACTGGGAGGGCTCCCTGTTGTCGAAATGGACGGCACGGTTCACCTACAACCGG
>JAJYGY010000168.1 GCA_021790555.1 bacterium | reverse complement strand
CCAGGGAGAGGAGATGACCTGCGACTACCTTTCCTTCGACCTTGAAGGCGGCCAGGCCTGGATGGACTAGCCGGCCGTTGAAGCACCCCCGGGGAACGGCCCCGCCAGCGGCCCGCCTTGACAAGGATGGGCCCTTTTTATACTATCGAAAAAGTTTGCGTACTATCAAATAATTCACGAAGCAAGGCGTTCCTTTCTGAAAGGGAAACATCCCATGCCAAAAATCACGGTCATCGGCGCCGGAAACGTGGGCGCCACCACGGTGCAGCGGCTCGCGGAAAAGGAAATGGGCGACGTGGTCATGGTGGACATCGTGCCCGACCTGCCCCAGGGCAAGGCCCTGGACATGATGGAAGCCGGCCCGGTGTGCGGCTTCGACACCAGGGTCATCGGCGCCAACGGCTACGAGGAGACGAAGGACAGCGACGTGGTCGTCATCACCAGCGGCATCGCCCGCAAGCCCGGCATGAGCCGCGACGACCTGCTGAAGACCAACGCCGGCATCGTCAAGTCGGTGACCGAGCAGGTGGCCAAGACCTCGCCCAAGGCCGTCCTGATCGTGGTCTCCAACCCCCTGGACGCCATGACCTACGTGGCCCACAAAGTCTCGGGCTTCCCGGCCGAGCGGGTCATCGGCATGGCCGGCGTGCTGGATTCGGCCCGCTTCCGCGCCTTCCTGGCCATGGAGATCGGCGTGTCGGTGGAGGACGTCCACGCCACGGTGCTGGGCGGCCACGGCGACACCATGGTTCCGGTGATCAAGAACACCACCGTGGCCGGCATGCCGGTGACAGAATTCATCCCCAAGGAGCGCCTGGAGGCCATCGTGCAGCGCACCCGCGACGGCGGCGCCGAGATCGTCAAGCTCCTGAAGACCGGCAGCGCCTACTACGCGCCCTCGGCCTCGGTGGCCGAGATGGTGGAATCCATCCTGAAGGACAAGAAGCGCATCCTGCCCTGCGCCGCGCTGTGCCAGGGACCCTACGGGGTGCCCGGCCTGTTCGTGGGCGTGCCGGCGGTGCTGGGCCGCGGGGGCGTGGAGCGCATCATCGAGATGAAGCTCAGCGACGAGGAGAAGGCCGGGCTGCAGAAGTCCGTCGCCGCGGTCAAGGAGCTGTGCGAGACCGTGGACAAGCTGATGGCGGCGTGAGGAATCCGGAGGCCATTTCAACAAGGGGGAGAGCATGAAACTGCACGAATACCAAGCCAAGGACCTGCTGGCCGAATGCGGGGTCCACGTGCTCAAGGGCGTGGTGGTGGAGCGCCCCGAGGACATCGACAAGGCCGCGGCCCAGCTTTCGGAAAAGGGCCCCTGGGTGGCCAAGGCCCAGGTGCATGCCGGCGGGCGCGGCAAGGCCGGCGGCGTCAAGCTCGCCAAGACCAGGGCCGAGCTGGTGGAGAAGGCCTCGGGCATCCTGGGGATGACGCTGGTCTCCAACCAGACCGGTCCCCAGGGCGTGAAGGTGCGCAAGGTGCTTCTGGTGGACGCCTGCGGCATCAAGAAGGAGCTTTACGTCTCCATCCTCATCGACCGGCAGCGGGCCTGCCCGGTGCTGGTGGCCAGTTCCGAGGGGGGCATGGAGATCGAGCAGCTGGCCCAGGAGAGCCCGGAGAAGATCCTCAAGCTGCATTTCGACGCCGTCGCCGGCCTGCAGCCCTACCAGGCCCGCCAGGCCGCCTCGCTGCTGCTGGCCGCCTCGGGCTTCCCCTGGCAGGTGCAGGCGGACCTGGCCTCCATGCTGCTGGGCCTGGCCAGGGCCTTCACCCGCTACGACGCCTCGCTGGTGGAGGTCAACCCCCTGGTGATCACGCCGGAAAACCAGGTGGTGGCCCTGGACGCCAAGCTGGCCCTGGACGACAACGCCCTCATCCGCCACGCCGACCTCAAGGCCCTCTACGACGACAGCGAGGATTCGCCCAAGGAAGTGGAGGCCCGCAAGGCCGACCTGAACTACATCGCCCTGGACGGCAACATCGGATGCATGGTCAACGGCGCCGGGCTGGCCATGGCCACCATGGACCTGATCAAGCTGCACGGCGGCTCGCCGGCCAACTTCCTGGACGTGGGCGGAGGGGCCAGCAAGGAGGGCATGGTCAAGGCCTTCCGGCTCCTGCTTTCCGACGCGCAGGTAAAGGGCATCCTGGTCAACATCTTCGGCGGCATCGTGCGCTGCGACCTGGTGGCCCAGGGCGTGATCGAGGCGGCCAAGGAGGTCAAGCTGGCCGTGCCCCTGGTGGTGCGGCTGGAGGGGACCAATTCCAGGGAGGGCAGGGAACTGCTGGGAAGTTCCGGCCTGGCCATCCAGCCGGCCGAGACCTTCAACGACGCGGCGATGAAGATCGTGAAGGCGGTGGCATAAAGGGGGCCGGGGAGGCCCTTTTCCGGAGCGATTTCAAGGGGGAGTCCACATGTCCATTCTGTTGAACAAGGAAACCAGGGTGCTGTGCCAGGGCGTGGGCAAGGCCGGCAGCTTCCACTTCAAGGGCTGCCTGGAATACGGGAGCCGCATGGTGGCCGGCGTGCAGCCCGGCAAGGGCGGCGAGAAAGTGGAGGGCAGGCCGGTCTTCGACACCGTGGCCCAGGCCGTGCGCGAAACCGAAGCCGACGCCAGCATGATCTTCGTGCCGGCCGCCGGGGCGGCCGACGCCATCCTGGAGGCGGCCGAGGCCGGCATCCGGCTGATCGCCTGCATCACCGAAGGCATCCCGGTGGCCGACATGGCCCGGGTCAAGCGCCTGCTGGAGGGCAAGGGGGCGCGCCTGATCGGCCCCAACTGCCCGGGCCTGATCACGCCGGGGGAGTGCAAGATCGGCATCATGCCGGGGTACATCCACAAGCCCGGCAGGGTGGGGGTGATCTCCAAGTCGGGCACGCTGACCTACGAGGCGGTCTGGCAGCTCACCCAGCTGGGCATCGGCCAGTCCACCTGCGTCGGCATCGGCGGGGACCCCATCCTGGGAAGCACCTTCGTCGACCTGCTGCCCCTCTTCGAGGCCGACCCGGGCACCGACGCCGTGGTGATGATCGGGGAGATCGGGGGTTCGGCCGAGAAGGAGGCCGCCGAATACTGGAAGGCCCACATGAAGAAGCCCATGGTGGCCTTCGTGGCCGGGCGCACGGCCCCGGCCGGCAAGCGCATGGGCCACGCCGGCGCCATCGTCTCGGGCGGCGCCGACACGGCCGACGCCAAGATGAAGATGCTGCAGGCCATGGGGGTCACCACGGTGGAGAACCCCTCGGTGATCGGAAGCACCATGGCCAGGCTGCTGGGCGTCAAGGCCTAGAGCGCGGCCAAATACAAAAAAAAGGCCTT
>JAJYGY010000286.1 GCA_021790555.1 bacterium | reverse complement strand
ATCCCACCACGGGAACGGCCTTACGGGTGAAGGACGTGGCGGAAGTCTCCTGGGGGCCGGACATGCGCCGTGGCGCGGCCGACTTCAACGGCATGGGAGAGGCCGTGGGAGGAGTGGTGGTGATGCGCCAGGGCGCCGACGTGCCTACGGTGATTGCCGGGGTAAAAGCCAAGCTGGACCAGATCCGCAAGAGTCTGCCATCCGGGGTGGAAATCGTGCCGGTCTACGACCGGTCCAAACTGATCGAAAGGGCCATGGACACGGTGAGGCACGAGCTTAAGCTTCAGCTGATCGTGGTCAGCCTGGTGATCATCCTGTTCCTGTGGCATTTCCCCAGCTCCCTGGGTCCGATCCTGAGCCTTCCGGTATGCGTGCTTCTGGCTTTCATCCCCATGTATTACCTGGGCGTATCGGCCAACATCATGTCCATGGCGGGCATCGCCGTGGCCATCGGCTCCATGGTCGACGCCTCGGTGGTGATGGTGGAAAACAGCCATAAACATCTGGAACCCTGGGCCACGGGCAAGGCCAAGGGCGACTTCAAGCCCGCCCTGATCCAGGCCGTGCAAGAGGTGGCGCGGCCCGCATTCTTTTCCCTTCTCGTGATCGCCATGGCCTTTTTGCCGGTCTTCAGCCTGCAGGGGCAGGAAGGCCGCATGTTCAAGCCCATGGCCTACACCAACAACCTTTCCATGGTGCTGGCGGCGCTGGCCGCCGTCACCCTGGTGCCCGCCCTCCTGTTGACTGTCATCCGCCTGAAGGAGTATCACTTCCGGCCGGCTTGGCTTTCCAGGCTGGCCAACCGGGTGCTTGTGGGCCGAATCCACCGGGAGGAGGAACACCCGGTCAGCCGCATGTTGCAGGGCCTTTATCACCCGGTAGCGGACTGGGTGCTGCGCAATCCCCGAAAGACGGTGCTGGCGGCCCTGGTGGCCCTGGCGGCCACCGTGCCGGTTTATTTCCGGCTGGGATCGGAATTCGTGCCGGAACTGGATGAAGGCACCCTTCTGTACATGCCCACAGGGCTGCCCGGTATGTCGATTGGGCAGGCCAAGGCCCTTCTTCGGACGCAGGACAAGATCCTGAAAGGCTTCCCCGAAGTCGACACGGTCTTCGGCAAGGCCGGTCGAGCGGACACGCCCACGGACGTGGCGCCGCTGGCGATGTTTGAAACCACGATCACTCTGAAGCCTTGGGAGGAATGGCCGGAGAAGCGTCGCTGGTATTCCGGATGGATGCCCGATTGGATGAAACCGGCGGTCCGCTGGGCTTGGCCCGACCGCATGAGCACCCAGGAACTCATCGACAAGATGGACGCCAAGCTCAAGTTCGCCGGCATGCCCAATGTCTGGGTCATGCCCATCAAGAACCGCATCGATATGCTCTCGACCGGCATCCGCACGCCCGTGGGAATTAAGGTCCTCGGGCCGGACCTGAACGTCCTCCAGAAGATCGGTGAACAGTTGGAAAACCTTCTCAGCCAGATTCCCGGCACGCTGAGCGTGGTGGCTGAACGCACAGGAGGGGGCTACTACTTGGACGTAGCCTGGGACCGGGCCAAGCTGGCGCATTTTGGCATCAGCATGGCCCAGGCCCAGAAGACCCTGGATTTGGCTGTGGGAGGCGAGAACGTCACCGACGTGATCCAGGGGATCGAACGTTTTCCGGTCAACGTCCGTTACCCCAGGGAACTTCGCCAGAACATTTCGCAAATCCAGCATGTCTTGGTGGCCACGCCGGAAGGATCCCTGGTGGCTCTGGGAGAACTCGCGGACGTACATTTCACCCAAGGGCCGCCCATGATCCGCAATGACAACGGCCAGCCGGCCAACTATGTCACCATTGATTTTGAGGGGCGGGACCTCGGGGGCTATGTCAAGGAAGCCCAAAAGCTGGTCGATCAGAAATTGAAGCTGCCGACCGGCTACACGCTGGAATGGAGCGGCCAATACGAGAACATGAAGGAGGCCAACCAGCGCCTGGAAATGATCCTGCCGTTGACGCTGGCCCTGATTTTTGTGCTTCTCTACCTGAACACCGGTTCCGCGGCCAAGACCCTGGTGGTGCTGATGGCGGTGCCTTTCTCCCTGATTGGGGCCATCTGGCTGCTGTGGGCCCTGCACTACAACCTTTCCGTGGCCGTGGCCGTGGGTATGATCGCCCTGGCCGGCCTGGACGCGGAAACCGGAGTCTTCATGCTGCTCTACCTCGACCTGGCCTATGACGCTGCCATCAAGGAGAAACGTATGAAGACCCTTGTCCACCTGAAGGAGGCCATCATGCAGGGGGCGGTGAAGCGGGTGCGGCCTAAGGTGATGACCGTGGCCTGTGCCTTCATTGGCCTGTTGCCAGTGCTGTTCTCCAATGGGACCGGTGCCGAGGTGATGCGGCGCATCGCCGCTCCGATGTTGGGGGGGCTGTTCTCCTCCTTCGCACTGGAACTGGTGGTGTATCCGGCGGTCTATTACCTGTGGAAGAAACGGACAGTTCAAAACGCCTAGGAGTAATTGGGAATTTACCCTTTTTTGGAGAAGAACATGAAAAAGCTTCTTTTTGCCATTCTGGCGGCCGCCTCAGGGGTGGCCGCGTTTTCCCTGTTCGCCGGCAATTCCAACCCGGTGCTTACGCGAGTGAAGCCCGAGCTTGTCTGCATGGTCAATGACAAGTTCATGGGAAGCCCGCAAATTCCGGTTCGGATCGGAAAGGAAACTTATTACGGATGCTGCCAGGGCTGCGTGGCCGCTTTGACGAATGATCCGAAATCGCGGATGGCGGTGGACCCGGTCGGCAAGCAGAAGGTGGACAAGGCCAAGGCGGTCATCGGCAAGGATGCCGCCGGCAAGGTCTATTACTTCAAGTCGCTGAAGGAGCTGCTGGCCTACGGGGCCGGAAAGGCCTTGGGCGGGTCCACTCAGGCCGGGTCGACTTCCGGAAAGGCAAAATGATCGGAGCGTCCAAGCGGTCAGAAAGATGAAAGTCGTTCCTTGAGTGTCAAATTCCTGCTCGATGGAATTTGGGCTGTAAGTTGGCATTTGGCATGTCGCCGATCCGGGTCAGCGCGGCCCGGGAGGCGTTTCATCCAATCTTTGGCTGGAGGAAGACGAACATGAAAAAGGCATGGGTTTTGGGACTGATTTTGGCTGCCGCTCCCCTGGGCCTCTGGGCTCATGACATGGGGAACATGGATATGAGCGGCATGAAAATGGATGCTGCCAAGGACAGTTCATCAACAACCGAAGCCGGGTCGACCGCGGCGCAGGAACATAGCACCACAGGCGTGATCAAAAAGTTGGTCAAAAAGGGCGACAAAGTGACCATT
>JAJYGY010000074.1 GCA_021790555.1 bacterium | reverse complement strand
CTGCTGGAATCCATTCAGGGCCCCGGCGAAATCCCCTTTCTTGACCAGCAGCTGGGCGATCTGCAGCTCGGTGAAGGCCCGCAGGTCGCTCTTGGAGGCGTCCTGCCCCACGTGCTGCAGAAGCTTCTGGTAGGCGGCAATGGCCTCGTCCACCCTGCCGTCCTCCTGCAGCGCGGAGGCCAGGCCGGTCATGGCCTGTTCCACCTTGGCGTTGCCGGGATAGCGCCGGATGATCTGGCGGTAGAGGTCCTCGGCCTGGTCCATCCGCCGGGCCACGAAATCCTGCTGGGCCTGGTTCAGCTTGTTGGCCACGGCCCGGTCCGGGTTGCCCCAGCCCGTGTCCTGCCCCCAGTACCACACACCCCAGCCCAGGCCCGCCAGCGCCACCAGGGCCAGGAGGATGAAGACCTGCTTGCGCAGGATGGCCGATTCCTCGTCCCGGGTCAGTTGCCTGGGTTGCGCGCTCCGCTTCGCCAAAACCGCCTCCTCTGGTTGAATGGAAACGCCGGCGCCGCCCCCCGCCCCGGCGCCGCCTCGCCCGTCACTTCACTTCCACCGTGGTCTCACCCTGGTAGCGCGTGCCTTCCGGCCCGCTGCCCCAGGCCTTCACCTTGTATTTTCCCGCCGGGATGTTGAGGAAAACCGGAAGCATGGTCTGCAGGCCCCAGGTGTCGGTCTTGGGATCGAAGCGCAGGGGATAGACCGGGGCGCCGCCCACCTCCACGGTTCCCGACACCGCGCTCAAGCGGGCCCTGTCCTGGGCGGCCACGGTGACCTTCACCCAACTGCCCACTTCCAGCGGGCTGGGCGAAACCCGGATCACCAGCGAATGCTCGGCCTGGACCTGGTGGCAGCCGGCGACCAGCAGCGCGAGAAGGAAGGGCGCGAGGCAATAATAGGAAAGGCGTCTTTTCATGCCGCGGATTCTCCTGATTTGGGTTGCTTGCCCTGCTTGGGCATCTTCACCCTGGACCCCGCCAGGGACAGGCCCAGGTAGGTGGGCAGGCAGAAGAAGGAGAGCACCACCACCCCCACCCAGATGGAACGCACCAGGGTGTCGGTGCCGAAGATCTGCTTCAGCGACTGGGACACGGCCGCGGCCGCGATGCCCCCCAGGATGAGCAGGATGAAGAGGAAGAGCACGGCCTTGGCCGAACGGACCTTGCTGGACTCGATGGTGCGCTGCTCCTTCAGGTAGACCAGCTCCTTTTCCTCCTCGGGCAGGGGGTTGGTGATGTTGATGAGCTTCTCCAGGCGCCTGTCCAGCGACAGGTGGTGGAACATCACCAGGGCGATCCAGCCCCAGACGAACAGGATGAGGACCACCGCCATTCCGATCAAGACCGCCAGATCCATTTTTTCCTCCCTTTAAGAATGGGAAACCCGGTACCGCGCCTTCCGGTCACGCCTTTTTCTCCAGCCAACCCATCGCCTTGGGGATCTCCTGGGCCAGGTCCTGGGCCAGCCACCCCACCTTGCCCTGGCGCCGCGCCAGGCGGTCCGCGGCCAGGCCGTGCAGGTAGGCGCCGGCCCGGGCTCCCCGGGCCGGCGGCATGCCCTGGGCCAGCAGGCCGCCGATGACCCCGGCCAGCACGTCGCCGCTGCCGGCCATGGCCAGGCCGGCGTTGCCGGTTGGGTTGAGGCTCAGGGCCCCGTCCGGCTCGGCCACCAGGGTGGCGGATCCCTTCAGCACCAGGACCACTCCCTTCTCCCCGGCCCAGGCGCGGGCCAGCGAAATCCTTGACGCCTCCACCTCGCCGGCCCCGCGGCCGCTCAGGCGGGCCATCTCCCCGGCATGGGGGGTCAGGACGCGGGCCGCCGCCGGCCTGGGTAGGTCGCCCCCGGCCAGCAGGGTCAGGGCGCTGGCATCCACCACGCAGGGAACCGGCAGGTCGCGGTACAGGGCGGCCACCAGGGCGCGGGTGCCTTCGTCCTCGCCCAGCCCCGGGCCCAGCACGGCCGCCTGGCAGCCGCCGGCCATGTCCAGGATCCCCTTGAGGTCCTCCCGGCCGAACTGAGCGCTTCCCGCCTGCCCCAGGCCCCGGGTGACGGCCTCGGGAAGCCTGGACTGCGCCAGGGATTCGATGCCGGCCGGCACGGCCATGCGGACCATGCCCGCTCCGCAGCGCTGGCAGCCCAGTCCGGCCAGGACCGCCGCCCCGGGATAAGCCCGCGAACCGGCGATCACCAGGGCCGTGCCCACGCGACGCTTGTGGGTGTCCTCGGCGCGGCGCGGCAGCCAGGACCTCAGGTCCCTGGGCTCGGGCCAGAAACAGGCGCCTTGGTTTCCCGGCCAGGCCGAGGCCGGGATGCCGATGTCGGCCACCACCACCTTGCCGGCGCGCTGGGCGCCCGGAAACCGCGCCAGGGCCAGCTTCATGCCGCCGAAGGTCACGGTCAGGCTGGCCTGGACGCAGGTTCCGGAAAAACCCTCGGCCGAGGCGTCCAGGCCGCTGGGAAGGTCCACCGAAACCGTGGGCAGGCCCGAGGAGGCCAGGAAAGCGGCCCATTCCGCCGGGAATCCTTGCAGGCCCC
This sequence comes from bacterium, assembly GCA_021790555.1. GTDB lineage: Bacteria > Oederibacteriota > JAJYGY01 > JAJYGY01 > JAJYGY01 > JAJYGY01. The sequence continues at coordinate 801 of JAJYGY010000074.1, read as the reverse complement.
CGCGGCATCCGGTGCCCAGCAGCGCGTCGACCAGGAAGCGGCAGGACAGGATGTCGCGCTGGGCCGCCTTCAGGGCGCCGCCGTCCGCCAGGAGCGCGGGCTTCAGGCCGATTTTTTCACAGATCTGCAGCTGCCGCGCCGCCTGGGGGCTCATGGCCTCCCTGGGCGCCAGGGCCCAAAGCCGTACTTCGCAACCCTGTTCGGCCAGGTGCCGCGCCGCCACCAGGCCGTCCCCTCCGTTGTTGCCCTTGCCAAAAAAAACCGAAACCCTGCTGCCCCTCAGGCCACCCCATTCCCGGCCCATGGCCAGTGCCACCTGGAGTCCGGCGGCCTCCATCAGGGAGTCGGCCGGGATCCCCAGCTCGTGGATGGCCCAATGTTCCAGGTCCTGGGCCTCCCGCGCGGAATAAAGCCGGATCATGCCCCCCTCCCGGCCTGGGCTCGAAAACCCTTGTTTTGGCTTGTCGAATTTTGAACCATTGCAGACCGGTATAACAGAGAAATCCAGGGAAATCAAGGCCGGCCGGCTTCCGCCGGCCGGCCGCAAAAAAAAAGCCATCCTTTCGGATGGCTGGAACCGGACCCTTCCTGGCTCAGACGCTCAGGAATGCACCAGGGAAATGCGCAGCACGCTGGCCCCGGAAAAGTTGAGGCCGCCTTTTTTGACTCCAGGAAGGCGCTTGGCGATCTTCATGGCCTCAAAGATGGAGTAGGCCCGCACGCGCCTCACCTGCTCGCCGTATTTCCCGGAACCCCTGTGACCGGTTTTGACAAGACATTCGTACGTATTCATGGCTTCCT
>JAJYGY010000002.1 GCA_021790555.1 bacterium | reverse complement strand
CGGCCCCTGGTGCCCCTGGACGGCGGGCGTTTCGCCACGTCCGACGCCAACGACCTGTACCGCCGGGTGATCAACCGCAACAACCGCCTGAAGCGCCTCATCGACCTGAAGGCGCCCTCGGTGATCGTGCGCAACGAGAAGCGCATGCTCCAGGAATCCGTGGACGCCCTCTTCGACAACGGGCGCCGCGGCCACGCCGTCAAGGGCCCGGGCAACCGTCCCCTGAAGTCGCTTTCGGACATGCTCAAGGGCAAGCAGGGCCGCTTCCGCCAGAACCTGCTGGGCAAGCGCGTCGACTACTCCGGCCGCTCGGTCATCGTGGTCGGTCCGGAACTGAAGCTCTACCAGTGCGGCCTGCCCAAGAAGATGGCCCTGGAGCTGTTCAAGCCCTTCATCATCAAGAAGCTGGAGGACCGGGGCTTCGTCCAGACCATCAAGAGCGCCAAGAAGATGGTGGAGAAGGCCAAACCCGAGGTCTGGGACATCCTCGAGGACGTGCTGCAGAGCCATCCCGTCCTCCTGAACCGCGCCCCGACCCTGCACCGCCAGGGCATCCAGGCCTTCGAGCCCATCCTGGTGGAGGGCAAGGCCATCCGCATCCATCCCCTGGTCTGCACGGCCTTCAACGCCGACTTCGACGGCGACCAGATGGCGGTGCACGTGCCGCTTTCCACCGAGGCCCAGCTGGAGGCCAAGCTGCTGATGCTGTCGGTGCACAACATCCTGTCCACCGCCTCGGGCAAGCCCATCATGGTGCCCAGCCAGGACATCGTGCTGGGCTGCTACTACATCTCCAAGGAAAAGCCCGGGGACCTGGGCGAGGACCGGGTGTTCTACGGCTACGAGGAGGTGTGCCTGGCCTATGAGACGGGCGAGGTGGGGCTGCACGCCAAGATCAAGCTGCGGGCCAACGGAAAACTGATGACCACCACCGTGGGCCGGGTGCTGTTCAACGAGATCGTTCCGGAGGGCATGGAATACGTCAACAAGGTGCTGACCAAGAAGGAGCTGGGCAACCTGGTGGCGCGCTGCTACGCCGAGCAGGGGACCATGGCCACGGTCAAGTTCCTGGACGACCTGAAGGACATCGGCTTCCGCTACGCCACCCGGGCCGGCATCACCGTGTCGATCTCGGACATGAAGGTGCCCGACGAGAAGACCCCGCTGATCGCCGCCGCCCGCAAGGAGGTCTCGGACATCGAGAACCAGTACCAGGCCGGCATCATCACCGACGGCGAGCGCTACAACAAGGTCATCGACATCTGGACCCGCGTGACCGACGAAATCGCCGAAGTCATGATGGCCAAGCTGAAGGAGGACAACAAGGGCTTCAATCCCATCTACATGATGGCCGATTCCGGCGCCCGCGGCTCCAAGATGCAGATCCGCCAGCTGGCCGGCATGCGCGGCCTGATGGCCAAGCCCCAGCAGAAGATCACCGGGCAGGTCGGTGAGATCATCGAGTCTCCCATCGTGGCCAACTTCCGCGAGGGCCTCACCGTGCTGGAATACTTCATCTCCACGCACGGCGCCCGCAAGGGCCTCGCCGACACGGCCCTGAAGACGGCCGACGCCGGATACCTGACCCGCCGCCTGGTGGACGTGGCGCAGGACGTCATCGTCTGCGAGGACGACTGCGGCACCGTCAACGGCATCTTCATCAGCGCCATCAAGGAAGGGTCCGAGATCATCGAGCCCCTGAAGGAGCGCATCGTGGGCCGGGTGGCCCTGGACAACGTGGTGGACCTGTTCACCGACGAGGTGCTGGTGCGCGCCAACCAGGAGATCACCGACGTGATCGCCAACAAGATCGAGCAGGCCGGCATCGAGAAGATCCGCATCCGCTCGGTGCTCACCTGCGAGAGCCGCAAGGGGGTGTGCGAGCGCTGCTACGGCCGCAACCTTGCCACGGGGGGCATGGTCCACATCGGCGAACCGGTGGGGATCATCGCGGCCCAGTCCATCGGCGAGCCCGGCACCCAGCTGACCCTGCGCACCTTCCACGTGGGCGGCACGGCCAGCCGCGTGGTGGAGCAGTCGCGCCTGGAGGCCAAGAACGGGGGCAAGATCCGCCTGAACAACATCCGCACGGTGAAGAGCCGCAGCGGCGAGTTGGTGGTGCTCAACCGCAACGGCGAACTGAGCGTCTTCGACGACAAGGGCCTGGAGAAGGAGCTCTACACGCTTTCCTACGGAACCATCCTGAGGGTGCGCGAGGGCGAGGCGGTGAAGAAGGGCCAGGTGCTGGCCACCTGGGACATCTACAGCATCCCCATCTTCTCCGAAATGGAGGGCACGCTGAAGTTCGAGGACATCATCGAAGGCGTCACCATGCGCGAGAAGACGGACGAGTCGACGGGCCTGATCGGCCGGGTGATCGTGGACACCAAGGAGGAGCAGCGCCACCCCCAGATCACCGTGCGGGGGAAGAACGGGCAGCTGCTGGGGGCCTACGCCATCCCGACGGGCGCCTACCTTTCGGCCGAGGAGGGGCAGGAGGTGGCCCCGGGCGACGTCCTGGCGAAGATCCCCAGGGAGATCTCCAAGACCAGGGACATCACGGGCGGCCTTCCGCGCGTGGCCGAGCTCTTCGAGGCCCGCAAGCCCAAGGGCGCGGCGGTGATCTCGGAAATCGACGGCACGGTGGCCTTCGCGGGCTCCTCAAAGGGCATGCGCAAGCTTACCGTCACCAACGAGAACAGCACCATGCGCGAATACCTCATCCCGGTCGGCCGGCACATCAACGTCCGCGACCAGGACCGGGTGGTGGCCGGCGAGCAGTTGACCGACGGGCCCATCAACCCCCACGACATCCTGGAGGTGAAGGGCGTCAACGAGGTGCAGGAGTACCTGGTGAACAAGGTGCAGGAGGTCTACCGGCTGCAGGGCGTGTCCATCAACGACAAGCACATCGAGGTGATCGTGCGCCAGATGCTGCGCAAGGTCGTCATCGAGGACCCGGGTGACACGGAATTCCTGGCCGGAACCCAGGTGGACAAGTTCAAGTTCCGGGACGAGAACGAAGCCGCCACGTCGGCCTCCAAGAACCCCTCCACCGCCAAGCCGGTGTTGCTGGGGATCACCAAGGCCTCGCTGGGAACGGAAAGCTTCATCTCGGCGGCCTCCTTCCAGGAGACCACCCGGGTGCTCACCGAGGCCGCGATCTCCGGAAAGACGGACGAGCTGCGTGGCCTGAAGGAAAACGTCATCATGGGGCACCTGATTTCCGCCGGCACGGGCATGCCCGTCTACCGGAGGGTCAAGGGGTTCCAGAAAAAGGAGGAGGAGGAGGAGCCCCTGGAGGAGGCCAACAAGTTTTAAGAAAAAGAGACCCCT
>JAJYGY010000187.1 GCA_021790555.1 bacterium | reverse complement strand
GAAAGGCAAGAGGCTAACCGTGACATCCGGCCGGAAACTTTGGGGAGCATGGAGGACTGCCAGTTGCTCCGGCTCCCGGACATCGTCAAGCTGATCCGGGTCGGCAAGTCCACGATCTGGGCCTGGATCAAGGAGGGGCGTTTTGTCCCTCCGATCCACTTGGGACCCCGCACTACGGTGTGGCGGGCGCGGGACGTGCGGGACTGGCTCGCCGCCCAGGGGAGGGGATAGGCTAGGTGGTGTCTCCGCGGGCTTCCGAAATCCGGACGCCTGCGGAGACGACCTTCTCAAGGCAAGGAAACATGGCCGCGCCGCGCCTCCGATGCGTGAATCTCACACTCCTTCCGCCACGTAGCCCATCCCTTTGTAGGCCTTGGCCCTCTTTCTCCACATGGACATGGCCAGGGGCAGGTTGGAATCCAGGTAATCGAAGATCTCCACCACGGACTTGCCCGGATGGGCCCTGTGCAACCGGCCCGCGTACTGGATCAGCTTGCCCTTGTACGCGACGGGCATGGACAAGAACAGGGTGTCCAGAGCCGGAAGGTCGAAGCCTTCCCCGATGAGGGAACCGGTGGCAAGGAGGTAGGGCCTGGCGCCCTGCTGAAGCAGGTCAACGATCTCCCGAAGGATCTGCCTGCGCTCCTTTTTGCCCATTTGCCCCACCAACACGAATCCCCTGGCCGACGTCTGCAGGGCCCCTATTTCCTGGCGCAAAAGGTCCAGGTGCTCCCGCCGTTCGGACAGGATCAGGGGAAAACGCCCCTTTTCCAGGGCCTCGGCCACGTCGCCGGCCACCAGGGCCAGGCGTTCCTTGTCCTGGATTAGGGCCTGCCACACCTTGTGCAGAGGCGGTTGAGGGCCTAAGTCGTCCGCCAGCCGGAATCCGGTTTCCCGATAATGGACCACCCGCCGCATTTCCCCGCCAGGCTGGCCTGCAGCCTCGTAGAGCAACGGCCCGCATTGCATGAAGATGATCTTCTGGAGTCCGTCGCGGCGGAAGGGCGTGGCCGTCAAGCCGGCCACGTAACGGCCTGGAAACCGCTTCATCACGGCTTCAAAGGAAGCCGCCGGGACATGGTGGCATTCGTCCACGATCACCTGCCCATACCCGGAGAAAAGCGGGTCGCTGGCCTGCATTTTGGACAGGGTCTGGATCATGGCCAGGTCCAGTTTGCCGGTCAGGCGGCGGCGCTGGCCCCCCAGGGAGCCGATCTCGGAATCCGCCAGCCCAAGGAACTCCTTCAACCGGGTTTTCCACTGTTCCATCAGCGGCGCCCGATGGACCAGGATCAGGGTGGAAACCTTGCGCCTGGCGATCAGGGCGCAACCCACCACGGTCTTTCCGGCGCCGGGTGGGGCCACCAGGACACCGGTATCCTGCCCGGCCAGGGCCTTGAGCGCCCGCTTCTGTTCCGCGTCAAGCTCGCCCAAAAAACGAAACCTGCATCGGCCGCCCTCCTTCCGTTCATCCTCCAGAACCACCTCCGTCCCGGCTTCCGAGGCCCAGGCCAGGCAGCTTTCCAGGCATCCCCTGGGCAGCCAAAGATTTCCCTCCAGGTTCTCCCCGCAGAAGATGTACCGGGGAGTGCCCCAGGTGGAGAAGCGCAGCCTTTGTTTCTCAAAGAAGAGTGGGTTGGCGAACGTAGCGCTGCGCTTGAAAGCCGTAAGCAGGCCCGGGGGCAGGTCCGCGTCAAGCCCGAGCGTGAGGCCGTTCGCCAAGCGCAGGCGGATTCGGCCCGCGTATTCCAGGGGCCGCCTGGATTCAAGGCCAAGATCCAGGGCGTGCTCGGCCTCCCTCAATTCCCTTTCCACCGGAAGTTCCGGGGCGGAACCCCGGACTTCATGGGCCGCCACCAGGCCTTGGACTTCCGCCAGGGAGAGACGCCTGGCAGCGGCAAGGCAGGACCATTGGTCGGGGAAAGGAACCAACTGGCTGTCTACGAAAACGCTGTTGCCCCTGGAACGGGGGATCTTTTGAAGCGGCAGGGCGATGAGGTTGCCGAATCCTCCCTTGGGAAGGGAATCCTGGTTCGGAAAGAACCGGTCATAGCTGGCGAGGCTGATCTTGGTCCGGCCCGCCGAGGCCCGGGCAAGGATGACGGTGCCCAGCCGCCGGGCCAGTCTGGCGGGAACCGCCTCCTCAAAGAAGATCCAGGCATGGCCCCCTTCGCCGGACCGCGAGCGCTCCAGGGCGGCCTCCACTCCCAGGTCGCGCGCCGACCTGACGAAAACCGAGGCGTCGGCGTCCCATTCCATGCCGTCGAAGTCCGCGGCTAGGAAGACGCAGGAATCGTCCTTCCGGATGGCGTAGGTTCCGATGGTCTGCCGGCCCTCAAGGTGGGCCCGGACAGCCTCCTCATCCAGCGGCAGAAAGGCGTCGGCCGGCAGGGTGTCGTAGCCACGACCCGCCTTTTTCCCGGCCTTGCCCTGCCAGGCCGGTTTCAGGGCGGGCACATACCCCTTGATGCCCTTGCCAGGATTTTCCCAGGCCCTGGCGTACAGGTCCGGCCGGCAGCGGAACAGCTGGAGGAAAAGGGCGACCTTGGCTTCCGGGGTGGAAGGCGGCTGCCCCAGGGCGGGGCGGCCCATCAAGGGAGGCGGGACGGGAGGAAGCAAATCCTGCTTGTCTAGTCCTTTCAATTCGGACAGAAGGGACTGTCTCTCAAGCTCTATGACCCGGAGGCGGTCCAGCAACCTTTGGCGGTCAGGATTGTCCATAGGGATCCCCAGGCGCGCACTCTAAGAAAGCCAGCGGTTGATGGGCACGGCCCAAAGGTTCCGTTTGCGGTCCTGCTCCTCAATGGCAGGCCCCCGGTAGAGGCAGATTCCCCCAAGCCACCGGTTTCCCAGCCGGTCCGCCAGGCTTGAAAGGCCGGTGAAGTCCTTGGACTCCGCCCGGGGCCTCGACTTGACTTCAATGCCCAGAAACCCCTTTTCCAGCTTCACCAGCAGGTCCACCTCGAAACCGGACCTGGTCCGGTAATAGAAAAGTTCCGCCCGCTCCCCGGCCGTCCGCACCCATTTGTGCATCTCGGAAACCGCGTAGGTCTCCACGACGCCGCCTTCCTCGCTTCCCCATCTCCCGGTGAGTTGACGAAGCAGGCCCACGTCGGACCAGTAGACCTTGGGGGCCTTGATGACCGTGCTGGTCAGGTTTTCGTGGTAGGACGGCAGCAGGAAGGCCTGGTAGGAAAGCCTCAGGTACTCCAGGTAGCGCCTGGCCGTGTCCACGCTGACCGCTTGCCCTCCTTCGCACAAAGTGGGACGCTGCGGCGAGGGGTTCGGATAGATGCCGGTGCCATAGAGGCCGGTGACCAATCCTACGGCGTCGCCTTTCCAGGT
>JAJYGY010000323.1 GCA_021790555.1 bacterium | reverse complement strand
TGGCGCAGGCGCCTGCTCCAGCCCTGACCGGCGCCTTTCAGGCCGCCTTCGCGGGCGGGATGATGAAGAAGGTCGACGTCGACACCGCCAGGAGGCGCCGGGTGCCTTCCTTGAACACGCGGATCTCCCACACCAGGGTCTTGCGGCCGTGGTGCAGCAGCTGGGCCCGGGCCAGGGCCGAGCCCTCGCGGATGTTGTCCAGGTAGTTGATCTTCAACTCCCCGGTGAGGGTGTTCCAGCCTTCCGGCAGGAGGAAGAGGGTGCCCACGGCCGCGGCCGTGTCGGTCAGCGTGGCCAGGGCACCGCCGTGCAGAAAACCGGCGCTCTGGCTGGCCCCCTTCGACCAGGGCAGCCGCATGCTCACCTTTCCCCGCGCCACCGACACCAGTTCCAGCCCCAGCACCCTGGAAAGGGTGCCGAAAAAGGCCGGGTCCTGGTGGAAGCGGCGCAGGGCCTCCCTGGGGTCCCTCCCCTTCGCCCGCCTTTTCATCCCGCCACTTTCTTCAGTTCCGCCAGGGCCGCGTCGTAGTCGGGGTGCTGGGCGATCTCGGGCACGCGCTGGACGTACTTCACCTTGTTGTCCGGCCCGATGATGAAGATGCTGCGCTGCAGCACGCCCAGTTCCTTGACGTAGACGCCGAAGGCCAGGCCGAAGGAATGGTCCATGTAGTCGGAGAGCACCTTGATGTTCTGGGCGCCGGCCGCCCCGCACCAGCGGCCCTGGGCCATGGGCGTGTCCACCGAGATGGTCAGCCAGGCCACGCCGGCGGCCTTGGCGGCCTCGTCGTTGAAGCGCTTGGTCTGGGCGTCGCAGATGCCCGTGTCCAGCGAGGGAACCACCGAGATGAAGCGGGTCTTGCCGTCGAATTCGCCGCTTTCCACCGCGGCGCCCAGGCCCTTGTACACGGTGAAGGCCGGCGCCCCGTCGCCCACCTTCAGCTCCGGTCCCAGCACGGTGACGGGATTCCCCTTCAGCGTGAGGATGCCCTTTCTTTCCTGGATGTCGGCCATCATGTGCCTCCTTGAGTTGGGTTGGGTCAGACTTCCTTCAGCGTGATCTCGGAATAGCGGCCCGAATGGGGCTGGCGGTCGGCCGGGTTCAGGCGCGGCTTCTTCTCCTGGACCAGGGCCCAGGCCACGTCCTTGAAGTCGTCGTCCCCCTCGAGGTCCCCGGCCACCAGGGCGTCGAAATAGGCGTTGGCCATGTTTTCGCGCACCACCGCGAGCCTTTCCTCGTCCAGGCCGCCTTCCCCCAGGCGGATCCGGTCCAGCACCTGGGCGATGCTGCCCCCCGCGGGCACCTGGCCCACGTAGAGCACCTCGCCGTCCTCGGCCCCCGGGGGGAAGAGCACGATCTCGAAAATTCCCGCCCCCCGCGGGCCGTGGTTGTTCACGCCGCTTTCGTGCAGGCGGTAGATCTTTTCGGACCAGCGGACGCTGAATTCCCTGGCCGGCTTGCCTTCCACCCCGGTTCGCATGGGCCCCCCTTCGTCTTGCGGATCACCAAGGCCCCCGTCCGGACGGGGGCCGCTTCCTCCGTCTTATACGCCCCGTCCGGCCGGATTGATTGGGGGAAAATGCTTGAGCAGGTCGGCGAAATTGTCCAGCACCAGGTCGGGCCCGGCCTCCTCCATCAGGGCCCGGCTGCCGATGCCGCCCAGGACCGCCAGGGCCGGGATGCCCACCCCCCGGGCCGCCCGCACGTCCACCCACGAATCCCCCACCATGGCGCAGGCGGCGCCGTCGCGCCCCAGTTCCTCGAAGGCCAGCCGCATGGGCTCGGGATGGGGCTTCTTCTTTTCGGTGGAATCGCCGCCCACCACGCTGGAAAAGTAGGCCCCCACCTTGAGCTGGTCCAGGATGCGGCGCGAGATGCGGGCCGGCTTGTTCGTCACCAGGCCCAGGGCGTAGCCCCGGTCGGAGAGTTCGGCCAGGGTGCCGCCCACCCCGGGATAGAGGCGGGTGTGGTCGGTGCAGTGGTTGCGGTAGTGCAGCATGTATTCCGGCACCATGCGCCCCAGCAGGGCGCGGTCCTCGCTTTGAAGCAGGCGCGAGACCAGCACCTCGATGCCCTCGCCGATGTACGAGGCCACGGTCTCGACGGGCAGGGGCGGCATGCCGTTGAGGGCGCGCAGGTGGTTGCCGGCCTCGGCCAGGTCGCGGGTGGAATCGATCAGGGTGCCGTCCAGGTCGAACAGCAGCGCGGTCACGGGGGCAAGGTTCATCAAGGGCGGTCTCCTCCCAGCGGGAAAAAGCCTCGGGCAGGCGGGTCGGGCCGCTCTCAGAAGGCGTATCCTATCCTGAAAATGGGCTCATACCAGTCCGGGCCGGCGCCCAGCTGGTGCACCAGCACCAGCGAATAAAGCACGCCGCCTTCGACGAAGAAGCGGGGGGCGAAGTCGGCCTTGAACTGCGGGTAAAGGTCGATGCTCTTGAGGTTTGTGTCGGGCACGTCCCGGCCGCCCAGCTGCAGGGACTGGGTGACCGTGGCCGAGATTTCGCCGCCCACGGAATAGACCCCGTCGGCGCTGTGGATCAGGTCGGCCATGACCCCGCCCAGGAAGCGCAGGCTGTTGCCGGGCTTGATGTAGGCCGGGCCGCCCGCCAGGGTGGCCACGCTGCCGTCGCTGAGCGGTTCCAGCGGATAGCCGGCCGGAACCGTCCCCTGGTATCCGAAGGCCCAGGACCCGTCCAGTTCCTGCCACAGGCGCAGGTCGCCGGCCTTCTCCAGGGCGTGCAGCCCGGTGGTGGCCACCAGGGTGCCCTGGCCGCTGGCGACGAAAGGGTGGGGCGCGCTGAAGGGCCCCGCCCCGGTGGGGAGGCTCAGGGAGTTGATCCATCCGGCCCAGGCGCCGTACTCCCGGCGGTGCCCCTCCCACAGCAGCAGGCGGTGGCGCAGCAGCAGGTCGCCCAGGTGGTCCCCGGAAATGACCTGGCCGGGGGCGAAGGGCTGGTCGTTGAGGAGGCGCGGGGGGGAGAATTCCACGTAGCGGTAGGGGACCAGCAGTTCCAGGGCCTGGTGCCGGGTGGCCTGCCAGTGCAGGCCCAGGGTGAGGTCGATGCCCTTCTGCGAGTCGTAGCCGGCCAGGGGGTAGATGGACTGGGAGCTGAGCTGGACGGACTCGTCGTGGTACCAGTAGTCCCGCTCGTAGATGTGCTGGGTCAGCGTTACCTGGAAGGAGGGTCCTTCGGAAAGCGAAGGGTAGACCCCCGCCAGGGGATCGCCCACGGCGCCCAGGGGGGCGGCCCGCAGGCACAGGCACAGAAAAAGGAAGGGGAGTACGCGTTTCATCATCGGCCGGAATTATACCGGCTGGGAGCATTCCTGTATAGCTTCCCCCGCGCCGGGAAGCCCGGGCGGTGAAATT
>JAJYGY010000127.1 GCA_021790555.1 bacterium | reverse complement strand
GCCGACACGGCCGACGCCAAGATGAAGATGCTGCAGGCCATGGGGGTCACCACGGTGGAGAACCCCTCGGTGATCGGAAGCACCATGGCCAGGCTGCTGGGCGTCAAGGCCTAGAGCGCGGCCAAAGGCAAAAAAAGGCCTTCCCCGGGGGGGAAGGCCTTTTTTTTCGCCTGCGGCGGGCTGGTCAGCGCTGGGCCAGGGGCGCGTAGGGGACGTCCTGCCGGCCCACGTAGTCGGCCACCGGGCGGATGAGGCGGTTGTTGGCCAGCTGCTCCAGCACGTGGGCGATCCAGCCCGACACGCGGCTCATGGCGAAGATGGGCGTGTAGAGTTCCGGGTCGATGCCCAGGCTGTAGTAGACCGAGGCCGAGTAGAAGTCCACGTTGGGCTTGATCTGCTTCAGGGCGAACATGGCCGTCTCGATGTTCTTGGAAAGCTCGTAGAGGTCCGGGCGGCCCACCTTGGCGCAGAGGCTTTCCGACATCTTGCGCAGGTGGGTGGCGCGGGGATCCTCGCCCTTGTACATGCGGTGGCCGAAGCCCATGATCTTCTTCTTCTTGTCCAGGGCGTCCTTGACCCAATCCTGGGCCCGGGCGGGGTCCTGGACCTCCATCAGCATCTTCATCACGGCGGTGTTGGCCCCGCCATGCAGGGGGCCCTTCAGGGCGCACACCGCGGCCACGATGGCCGAGTGCAGGTCGCTGAGGGTCCCGGCGGCCACCCGGGCCGTGAAGGTGGAGGCGTTGAACTCGTGGTCGGCGTGCAGGATGAGGCAGGTGTCGAAGATGCGGGTGGCCTCCTCGTCCGGCTCCTTGCCGGTGAGCATCAGAAGAAAGTTGTAGGCGATGGACTTGCCCGGCCTGGGGGCCACCAGGTCCTGGTGCTTCTGCAGGCGCTGGATGGCGGCCACCAGGGCTGCCATCTGGCCCAGCAGCCGCACGGCCTTCTTGGAATTGGGGTGGTTGGGCCCGAAGCCCGGGGCCTCCGGCCCCAGCTGCCCGATCAGGTTGACCCCCGGCGCGGGCTGCTCGGGGGCGTTGCTGCCGCCCTCCTCCGGATCGGAAAGCCCCAGCAGGGAGACCCCGGTCCTCAGCAGGGACATGGGGTTGGCGTCGTCCGGCAGGCTGTGGAGCTGCGCCACCACGTCCTTGGGCAGGCGGACCTCGGCCCAGGCCTGCTCGCAGAAGTTGCGCAGTTCCACGGCCTTGGGAAGCCTTCCATACCACAGCAGGTAGACCGTCTCCTCGAAAGTGGAATGGTCCGCCAGGTCATGGATGGAAATGCCCCGGTAGGTCAGGACCCCCCGCTTCCCGTCGATGGTGCTGATGGCGGATTTGCCCGCGACGATATCCTCCAAACCTTCCCCGCTTGCCATAAAACCCCCGTAGATTGAAAAATTTGTGATAAATCAAGTATTTTTGAATTATAGCCATCCCGTGAGCCTTGGCAAGCCCGAAAAGCCCGTTTTCGCTCTTTGAACGGGGATTCCAAATTTCCTTAATTTTATAAAAAAAGATCCGGGCGGATCATGGGTTTTGCCCGAGAAAGGCCCGCACGTCCCGGCGCCCGGGATCCAGGCTGAGCACCTTGGAAAAAGCCTGCCTGGCGCCCTCCCGGGAGCCCAGGGCCAGGTCGGCGACCCCCAGGTTGTACCAGGCGTTCTCGTAGGCCGGGTCCACGGAAAGGGAGCGCTGGTACCAGGCAACGGCCTCCCGGTACCTGCCCTGCTCGTACAGGGCGTTGCCGGCGTTGAAGGGGAATTCCGGGTTGCCCGGGTCCAGGCCGCGGGCCTGCCGGTACTGCCCGAAGGCCCCGGGGTAATCCTTGCGGTCCTCCAGGTACAGGCCGAAGCTGTTGTGGTGGATGGCGAAATCCCCGATGATCAGGCGCCGCGTCTCCGGATCGACGTCCGGTCGGTACAGGCCCCTCAGGTTGTAGGCCCTGAAGAGGTCCTGAAGGGCCGCGGGGCCGGGCCCGGCCTGGGCCGCGGCCGAAACCGGCACGGGCCGGTAGAGCATGCCGTGGGGGACGAGCGAGAAGCCGGCCAGTTCCGGCCCCCTTTTGTTGTAGGTCATGAACAGGGGCAGGCGGCCCTGGTTCATCACCAGCATGTCGTGGACCAGGCGCGGGATGGATTCGGCGCCGATCTCCCCCACCACGGTGGGCTGCAGCAGGGAAGGGTGGCGCCGCAGCAGGGCCAGGCGGACCCAGCGCATGGGCAGCACCGGGGTGCCCACCAGGGCCACGTCCGGCCTTTCCCTTTCGACGTCCTGCAGGTACCACAGCGGAAAGATGATGGAGTCGCCCGAGGCGAACAGCGCGGCCCCCGGTGGGGCCGAAAGGAGCAGGTTCCGGGCGCTGTCCTGGGCGTAGAAGTAGCGGGACAGGTCCAGGCCGGGGTAGAGGCGGGCGGCGCGCCAGGCCAGGGGGACGGCCAGGGCCGCCGCGGCCAGGGCAAGCCCGGCGCGGCCGGGGCGCGTAAGTTCCAGCAGGGACCAGGCGCCCCAGCCGGCAAGCCAGGCCTGGAAGACGAAGGCCGGAAGGATGTTGGCCCGCAGGATGGCGTAGCGGGAGGGAGCCAGGTTGAAGTACAGGGCGCAGGCCAGGCAGGGCCCCAGCAGGCCCAGGGTGAGGGCCAGGCGGGCCGGGTGGCGTCCCTTCCAGAGGTGGACGAGGCCCCAGGCGGCCAGTGGGAAGCCCAGCCAGCCGCCCTCGCGGATCAGGTACCCGGAGATGGCCAGGCCCTGGGAAACCGAAGTCCCCAGGCCCCGCGAGATCTCGCCGGCGGAATACTGTTCCCGCAGGAGGAAGAAAAGGAAGCCCCCCAGGCTGTGGATGTCGCCCCAGTTCACGGCCGGCTGCAGGGCCGCGCGCAGGGGAAGGTAAAGGTAGAGGCTGAGCCCGGGAAGGAGCAGCCAGGAACTTTGGAAAAATTTACCGAGGCCGCGCGCGCGGCGGGAGGGGGCCCCGGGCGCTGCGACCGCCAGGGCGCCGTAGGTGGGCAGGAGCACCAGCTGGGTCATGTAGTGGTGGGCCAGGGCCAGGCCCAGCAGCAGCCAGAAAAGGCGCGCCGCCCGCGCCTGGTCCGGGTTCCAAAGGCAGCCCAGCATGGCCAGGGACAGCGCCAGGTCCAGCATGTAGATGGAGCCCTTGGCCACCAGGGCCTGGAACCAGAAGGAGGGGCCCAGGGCCAGCAGCAGGCCGGAAAGGCAGGCAGCCAGCACGGCGCGGCCCGTCCCGGACCCGAAGCCGGCCAGGGCCAGCAGGCCCAGGCCCGAGGCGGCCAGGGCGGCCAGGAAGGAGGAGAAAAGGTCGGTGAGGTCGGCGGCTCCGCCCAGGGGCAGGAGGTTCCAGACCCGGCCCAGAAGGGGGTGGAAGGGGTAAC
>JAJYGY010000157.1 GCA_021790555.1 bacterium | reverse complement strand
CAGGGCCTGGGTGGAGGAGGAAGTGCTTGTGGAGACGATCTGCGGCCTCAGCAGCGCCAGCCACAGCAGCGCCAGCCCGGCCAGGCGCAGCAGCCCGGGAAGCCAGACCAGGCGGCTCCAGGGCGACAGGCCGGCCTTGGGGCCGGGCCGGACCCCGCCCCGCCCGCGTTTCAGCCCCAGGCGCGGCACCCAGGGCAGGCTCCAGCGCGCGCCGAAGCGGGCCCTCAGGGGGCCCCACAGCGCCGCCAGCAGGATCAGCCATCCCAGCCAGGCGTAGCGGTCCCAACCCGCCCAATGGTACTGCCCAATTTTGGAGAGAAAATCCAGGTTCATCGTCCCCCATCCGGTCCCGGCCCGGGCGCCCCGCTAGCGTCCCTGCTGGCTGCGCCTTTCGCGGGCCTTGAAAAACCGCACCAGGGGGCCCAGGAAATCCTGGTCCGTCCGCACCTCGAACCAGTCGCTTTTCAGCTTGAGGAAACCCGAGGCCAGGGCCTCCCGGCGGGCCCGCGCCGCCGCGTCCCAGGCCCGGCGGGCGCCGGGCGAATCCGTGTCCAGCCAGTAATGCCGTCCGGTTTCCGGATCGCGGCAGGGCACCATGCCCATCCCGGCCGGAGGCCGCTCCTCGGCCGGATCGCCCACCAGGCAGGGCACCAGGTCGTAGCGCAGGGCGGCTCCCTTCAGCGGCGTCCAGGGGTCCTCCACCTGGAAGTCCGAAATGAGGAAGACCACGGCCTTGCGCTTGGCCAGCGAGGGCAGCCTCAGCAGGGCCGGGCCCAGGTCGCTTCCCCGCCCCCGGGCGCGGAAGGAAAGCAGGTCGCGCACGCCCCGCAGCACGTGGGTGCGGCCCCGGCGGGCCGGCAGGGCGTATTCCACCCGGTCCGAGAACAGCAGCATGCCCACCCGGTCGCCGTGGCCGGCCGCGGCGAAACCCAGCGCGGCGGCCAGCTGGGCCGCCAGCTCGCGCTTGGAGGATCCCCGGCTGCCGAATTCGGAGGAGCCGCTGATGTCCACGGCCAGGACCACCGTCAGCTCGCGCTCCTCCTGGAAGACCTTGACAAAGGGCTTCTGCAGGCGCGCCGTCACGTTCCAGTCGATGAGGCGGACGTCGTCGCCGGCCTGGTACTCGCGCACCTCCGAAAACTCCAGCCCCTGGCCGTGGAAGGTGGAAAGGTAGTCGCCGGAAAGGACGTTTTCGACCAGGTGTTTGGAGACGATCTCGATGCGCTTGATCTTTTTGAACAGTTCGGGGCTGAGCATGGCGGGTCCTAGGGCGTCTTGACCTTCTTGAGCACCTCCGAGACCACCTGGTCGGCCGTCATCTCCTCGGCCTCGGCCTCGTAGGAAAGGATGACGCGGTGCCTCAGCACGCGCAGGGCCACCGCCTTGATGTCGTCCGGGGCCACGAAGCCGCGGCCCTCCAGAAGGGCGTGGGCCCGGCCCGAGGCCGCCAGGGCCAGCGAGGCGCGCGGGCTGGCCCCGAACTGGATCATGGGCTTCAGGTTGCCCAGGCCCACCGAGCCCGGGTCGCGCGTGGCCCTGGCCAGGTCCACGCAGTAGTGCAGCACCTTGTCGTCCAGGTAGATGGAGGCGGCCTCCTCGCGGGCCTCCAGCACCTGCCTGGGTTTCAGCACCGGCCGGCCGGGCTGCTGGGGGCTGAGCCCGTGGGCACGCTGCAGGATCTCCATCTCCTGCTCCCGGCTGGGGTAGTCCACGCGGGTCTTGAAAAGGAAGCGGTCCACCTGGGCCTCGGGCAGGGGGTAGGTGCCCTCGGTCTCGATGGGGTTCTGGGTGGCCAGCACCAGGAAGGGCTCCTCCAGGTCGAAGGTCTCCCCCCCGATGGTGACGTGCTTCTCCTGCATGGCCTCCAGCAGGGCCGACTGCACCTTGGCCGGGGCCCGGTTGATCTCGTCGGCCAGCACCACGTGGGCGAAGACCGGCCCCTTCGAGACGCTGAAGTCGCCGCTCTTGGCGTTGTAAACCCGGGTGCCCACCAGGTCGGCCGGAAGCAGGTCCGGCGTGAACTGGATCCGGGAGAACCGGGCCGAAAGCCCGCTGGCGAAGGTCTTCACCGCCAGGGTCTTGGCCAGGCCGGGCACGCCCTCCAGGAGCACGTGGCCGCCGGTGAGAAGGCCCAGGGAAAGGCTTTCCACCATCTCCTCCTGCCCCACCACCACCTTGGCCACCTCGGCGGCCAGCTGGGCGAAGGCCTCGCGGGCCTCCCGGCCCGCGGGGGACAGCTTTTTCGATTCCGAGCTCATGCAACCTCCTTGCTGGAAGGAAACCGGGGTTATTTTCCCTTGTCGCGCTCCGCCGCCTTTTCGAAGGCCAGCACCAGGGCCCGGGCCTTGTCCGGGAAGGCCTCCTCCTCGCCGGCCGTGGGCTGGTGCTTGGCGAACAGGACCAGGACCAGCTCGTCCAGGGCCTCCCCGGAGGCCTGCAGCGCCTCCTCCCCGGCCTGGCGTTCCTTCAGGTAGGCGGCCCCCCGCCGCTTGAATTCCAGCAGGGTGGGCTCGCCCTGGAACATGCCCAGGCGCACTCCCAGGTAGGAGCGCAGGACGCGGGAAACCTGCCGGAAGTATTCCGCCCCCTTGCCCTCGGCCAGCAGGCGCCTGGCCTGCTCCAGCTCGTACAGGGCCACCTGGCCCGGATTGCGCACCACCGGGGCCGCCTTGGGCTTGGGGCGACGCAGGGCCAGCCAGGCCATGAAGCCCAGCAGGCCGGCCGCCAGGGCGCCCAGGCCCGCCACCTGGGCCCAGGGAAAGGGCATGTCCGGCCGGATGGGCCGCAGGCCGTCCGCCTGGGGGGGAAGGGGCGTGGGGGTGCTCTCGGGCGCCACCGCCGTGGGCGTGGGCGGGATGACGAAGGCGCCGGCCTTTTCCACGTGGATGGTCAGGGTCTCGCTCCGCCGCGTGATCTCGCCCTGGGCCGGGTCCTTCAGGCGCACCACGCAGGGCCCCAGCGTCAGGTCGCCCGACTTGATGGCCATGATCTGCCAGCTGATGGTGACGTTCTGGGTCACCACCCCGTTGACCCAGCTGACGTTCTGCTGCTGCTGGGGGCCGGAGCGGACCTGGAATCCCTGCTGCTGAAACTCGGGGGTCTGAAGCTGGGGCGTGAAGCTGCTCTGGCCGTTGAGCTGAAGGCTGACCTGGTAGACGATGCTTTCGCCGAGCTGGACGTGGTCCTTGTCCACCTGGGCGTGCAGCTGCAGGTCCATGGCCCGGACCCGGGCGGCCAGCAGGGCCCCGGCGAGCAACAGGAATGTTGTCAGACGCCTCACCGCACCACCTTCCTCGCATCCGGAAAAGCCGGGATCCCGGCGGGAAATTCCGTTCCGCTTGCGTGGATAAGACGCGGAAAGCCCGCCCAGGTTCCGGGCTGGGACAG
>JAJYGY010000208.1 GCA_021790555.1 bacterium | reverse complement strand
GGGCCGGGGGCCGGGTGCTGTCGATGTTGAGCTGGTAGTGCGAGGCCTCCTGGCTGAGGTTGCCGGCCAGGTCCTTGGAGATGACGTGGAAGTACCAGGTGCCGTCGGCCAGGGGGCCCAGCTCCACCCGGTTCTCCCGGGTGAAGTTTCCGTTGTTCTCCAGGGGCAGGGTGTTCAGGTGCTGGTCCACCAGGTAGTAGTACCCGGCCATGCCGGTGGAATCGGGAGGCGCCTCCCAGCGCAGCGAGGCCATCTTGTTGCTGGACCAGTCCAGGGGCAGGGGGTGCGTGGGTGAGGACGGCACCGGGGGCAGGGCCGTCTTGTCGCACAGGCAGGCGGCCTGGGCGTTGCCCTCGCCGCGCTCGTTGCCGGCGAGGTCCACGGGCCTCACGGTGTAGTAGTAGGCCTGCCCGTCCGAAAGGTCCCGCCCGTTGTCGGTGAAGCTGCAGCGCGTCACGGCCTTGTCCTGGCTGACCAGGGTGCCCACCAGGCCCGAGGCCGTGGATCGGTAGACGCGGTAGAAGGCCACCCCCGACACCCTGTCCGAGCTGGCGCCCCAGGTGAGCATCACGGACCCCTTGGGGCCCGGCTTGGCCGCCAGGCTGGTCACCGCCTCGGGGGGGTTCAGGTCCACCGTGACGGAGGCCTCCTTTTCGCCCTGGTAGGGCTCGGCGTTGCCGGCCTTGTCGAAGGCCCGGACGCGGAAGGAATAGGTGAGGCCGTCCTGGGCCGAGAACACGGCCGAGCGCTGCGAACTGTTGCCGATCCAGTCGCGCCAGGACCCGTCGGCGCCCTCCTTCACCTGCACGTCGAAGGCCACCACGCCCGAAGTGGCGTCCTCGGCCGTCCAGCGCACCTCGAAGCTGGGCTTGTTGCAGAAGGCCGGCAGGGGTTCCAGGCGCGAGCTGGGGGGCACGGTCTCGATGCGCAGGCCCAGGTGGACCGCCTCGGACAGGTTGCCCGCCTTGTCCTTGGCGGCCAGGTGGAAGTACCACACCCCGTCCTCCTGGGGCGCGGTGGTCAGGCTGCCCGCCGTGGTCCACTTCGCCGAAGCCGGGGTCACCGGGGTGGCCGGCTGGCGGTCCAGTATCCAGTAGTGCCCCTCGATGCCGGAAAGGTCCTCGCCGTCCTCCCAGGCGAAGGCCGGGCGGTTGACGGAATACCATTCCTCGGCGTTGGGATGGGTGGTGGAAAAGACGCGGGGCTTGGGAGCCTGGGTGTCGATCTGGAAGCGGAAATGGGCCGGCTCGGCGCTGAGGTTGCCCGCCCCGTCGCGCGCCACGATGTGGAAGGTCCACTCGCCGTCCGGGTAGTTGGGCAGGGTGACCTGGGTTTCGGTCGTCCAGGTGGAATGGATGCCCGGCACGGTGTGGGGGGCCTGGTCCACGCAGTAGAAGTACCCCGAAACCCCGGAGGGGTCGGAAGGCGGCTGCCAGGAAAGGTGCGGCGCGCTCTGCCTGAACCAGGCCTTGGGGTCGGGATGGGTGGAGGAGCCCACCTTGGGCGACTCCACGTTGGTGTCTATCTGGAAGCGGTAGTGGGCGGCCGTGGTGCCCACGTTGCCGGCGTTGTCCGCGCTGACGATGTGGAAGAACCAGGTGCCGTCGTCCAGGCGGGGCAGGCTGGCCAGGGTGGCCGTGGTGTAGTGCCCGTTGTCGCGCGTCGGGACCGTGCTGGCCTCGTTGTCCACCAGGTAGTAGTAGCCGGCCACGCCCGAAAGGTCCTGCGGCGCCGTCCAGGTGAAGGTGGCCACGCCCGAGCGCACCCAGGCGCCCTCGGGGTGCGAGGGCGAGCTGACCGAGGGGGGCGGGGCCTGCGTGTCGACGCGCAGGGCGTAGGTGGCCGGCCGGACGCTGACGTTGCCGCAGCGGTCCTTGCTGGAGACGTGCAGGTGCCAGACGCCGTCCTCCAGGTTGGTGAAGGCGGCCCGGGCCTCCTCCGTCCAGGTGGCCGTGCCCTCGTGCACCACGGCGTTCTGCGAGCGGCTCAGCAGCACGAAATACCCGGCGATGCCCGAATCGTCCTCGGGCGGGTTCCAGGTGAACACCGGATTGGGGTTGTTGCTCCAGGCGTGCCGGTCGGGGTGGGTGGAGGACTGCACCAGGGGCGGCAGGGCCGTGGTGTCGATGCGCACCGGGAAGTGGGCCGCCTCCTGGCTCAGGTTCCCCGCCCGGTCCCGGGTGGAGACGTGGAAGTACCAGGTGCCGTCGCCGTCGATGGACTTGTCCATCACGGCGGAGCGGTCCTGGGTGAAGTAGCCCAGCGAGGGCCCGGGCAGGCTGTCGGCCTGGCGGTCCATGCAGTAGTAGTAGCCCGCCACGCCCGAAAGGTCGTCCGGCTCGCTCCACTCGAAATGCGGCCGCGTGTCGCTGTACCAGGCCGAGCGGTCGGGGTGGCTGGGGGAGGACACCCGCGGCGGCAGGGCCTGCGTGTCCAGGTTCATGCGGAAATGGGCCGCCACCCGGCCCAGGTTGCCGGCCTTGTCCTGGCAGCAGACGTGGAAATACCAGGTGCCGTCGGCCTTCAGCTGGAACTGGGCCCTGGCCTCCATGCAGCGGATTCCCGTCCCCGGGGTGGGCAGGGTCCCCTCCTCGCCGTCCACCACGTAGTAGTAGGCGGCGATGCCGGAGAGGTCCTGGGGCGGGTCCCAGAGGATCTCCACCTGCGGCTGGCGGTACCATTCGGCCGGGTTGGGATGGCTGGGCGAGGCCAGCAGGGAGGGCGCCAGGGCCTCGGTGTCGACGCGCGCCGAACAGTGCGAGGCCTCCAGGCCCACGTTTCCCGCGGCGTCGCGCGAGACCACGTGGAGGGTCCACACCCCGTCCTCCAGGTCGCCGAATTCCAGGCTCCTTTCGGTGGTGTAGGTTCCCTGTTCGGGCGAGGGCAGCCCGGCCCGGTCGCGGTTGAACAGGTAGTAGAAGCCCACCGTGCCGGAAAGGTCCTCCGAGGGGGTCAGCTCGAACTTGACCCGGGGGCTGTTGACCCAGCTTCCCTCGGGATGGGTGGACGAGGACAGCTGCGGGGGCGCCGCCCAGGTGTCGATGCGGATGGCGAAGTGGGCCGCCTCCACCCCCACGTTGCCGGCCCGGTCCAGGCTGACGACGTGGAAGTACCACACCCCGTCCTGCTTGGCCGTGAAGGAGGCCTGGGTGGAAAGCGTGAAGGTGCCGGTCAGGGCCGTGGGCACGCTGTCGCTGACCCGGTCCATCAGGGTGTAGTACCCCGCGATGCCCGAGGCGTCCTCGGGCGGGGTCCAGGCCAGCTGAACGTGCGAGCTGTTGACCCAGCACTGGGGGTCGGGATGGGTGCTGGAACGCACGTGGGGCGGGTCGGCCCGCCGGTCCAGCCGCATCGTGGGGACCAGCAGCGCGAGGCCGAAGCGGTCGCC
>JAJYGY010000045.1 GCA_021790555.1 bacterium | reverse complement strand
ACTCGAACTTGGTGTCCGCCAGGATGATCCCCCGGGAGGCGGCGTATCCGGCCCCCTCTTCGTAGAGGCGCAGGGCCGCCTCCTCAACCCGGACTGCCAGGTCCCTGCCCACGATCCGGGCCGCCTGCTCCGGGCTGATGTTCTCGTCGTGGCTTCCCTTGGCGGCCTTGGTGCTGGGCGTGAACAGGGCCCTGGGCAGCCGGGAGGCCTCCTTCAATCCGGCCGGCAGGGCGATGCCGCACACGGTGCCGCTCCTCTTGTACTCGGCCCAGCCCGAACCCGCCAGGTAGCCGCGCACGATCACCTCGATGGCCAGGGGTTTGGCCTTCCTGCAGATGACGGCCCGCCGGTCCAGCTGGGCCAGCGAAGCCTTGTCGCGGATGTAGCCTTCGGCCGTGGTCGAGACCAGGTGGTTTTCCACCAGGCCCTCGAAGCGCCCGAACCAGAAGTTGCTGATCTGGGTGAGGATCCGGCCCTTGCCCGGGATGGGGTCGGGCAGCACCACGTCGAAGGCCGAAAGCCGGTCCGTGGCCACCAGCATCAGGTGTTCGCCCAGGTCGTAGACGTCGCGCACCTTGCCCCGGTAGGCCAGCCTGGCCTCGGGGATGTCGGATTCGAGAAGGGCGTCCTCCATGCAAGCTCCTTAGCCGGCCGTTGAAAAACAGTCCTTGACGGCCTGTGTACCCCGCAAAAGCCTTGCTTTTGCGGGGTGTTCCTATCCTGGGTGCGCGAAAAAGGCCGCATCAGCGGACTTTTTCGACAGCCTGTTAGTGCCTCAGACGAACGGAAACACCCACCGGCCGCCCACCATGGTGCGCTTCACCCGGCCCTTCAGCTTCATGCCGGCGAAGGGCGTGTTGCGGCCCTTGCTTTCGAACCGCTCCGGGTCCACGCTCCACTCCTCCTCCGGGTCCACCAGCACCAGGTCGGCGTCGTCGCCTTCCTTAAGCCCGCCCTTGCCCTTCAGGCCGAAGACGCGGGCCGGGGAGCCGGAAAGCCTCTCCACGGCCTGGCCCAGGGTCAGGTAGCCGGGGCGCACCAGCCGGTCCAGGGTGAGGCTCAGGCTCGTCTCCAGGCCCACCACGCCGAAGGCGGCCAGGTTGAATTCCACGTTCTTGTCCAGGCCCGAATGGGGCGCGTGGTCCGTGGCGATGCAGTCGATGGTGCCGTCGTGCAGCCCCTCGATGAGGGCCAGGCGGTCCTGCTCGCCGCCCAGGGGCGGGTTCATCTTGCCGCGGGTGTCGTAGGCCCGCAGCCCCAGCCATTCGTCCGTCAGGGTGAAGTAGTGGGGCGCCGTCTCGCAGGTCACCCGCACGCCCCGGCGCTTGGCCTGGCGCACCAGCTCCACGCTCCGGGCCGAGGAAAGGTGGGCCAGGTGCAGGGGGGCGCCGGTCGCCTCGGCCAGGATGAGGTCGCGCGCCACCATCACGGATTCGGCCGCCTTGGGGACGCCGCGCAGGCCCAGCCGGGTGGCCGTGAAACCCTCGTTCATCACCCCCTCGCTGGAAAGGTTCAGGTCCTCGCAGTGCTGCACGCAGGGCACCCCGAACATGCCGGCGTATTCCAGGGCCCGCCGCATCAGCTCGGCGTTCATCACCGGCGAGCCGTCGTCGGTCAGGGCCACCGCGCCGGCGGCGATCAGCTCGCCGATCTCGGCCATCTCCTCGCCCAGGCGGCCCTTGGTGATGCAGCCGGCGGGGAAGACGTTCACCACGCCCTCCAGCCGGGCCTTGGCCTTCACCAGCTCCACCAGGGCCTGGTTGTCGATGGGCGGGTTGGTGTTTGGCATGGCCACCAGGCTGGTCACCCCGCCGGCCGCGGCCGCCCGCGTGCCGCTGGCGATGGTCTCCTTGCCCTCGTTGCCCGGCTCGCGCAGGTGCACGTGGGCGTCCACCAGGCCGGGCAGCAGCCACAAACCGGCGGCGTCGACCGTCTCGGCGCCCCGGGCCTCGGGACGGCCCAGCAGGCCGGAGCCCACGGCCGCCACCTTCCCTTCGGCCACCAGCACGTCGGCCTGGCCGTCCAGGTTCCGGGCCGGGTCGACGACGCGCGCGTTTTTGATGAGCGTGTTCATGGGTTTCCCCCTGCCGGGCCGGGTTTCCCGGCCCCTTTCATTCCCCGTTGGCCTCGCTGCCGGCCAGGAGGTAGAGCGCCGCCATGCGCACGGCCACGCCGTTGGTCACCTGTTCCGGGATGACGGACTGGGCCCCGTCGGCCACCCCCGAGCTGATCTCCAGGCCCCGGTTCATGGGCCCGGGATGCATCACCAGGCAGTCGGGCTTGGCCAGCTTCAGCTTTTCGCTGGTGAGCGAATAGAGCCTGGAATATTCCCGCGTGCTGGGGAAAAGGAAGCGCCTCTGCCTCTCCAGCTGCAGGCGCAGCACGTTGACCACGTCGGCCCCTTCCAGGGCCTCCTCCAGCCGGGTCGTCACCTTCACCTTTCCCGGAGCCAGCTTCTCGATGCCCTCGGGCAGCATGGTGGCGGGGCCGCACAGCCGCACCCGGGCCCCCAGCTTGGTCAGTCCCCACAGGTCGCTGCGGGCCACGCGCGAATGGGCGATGTCGCCCACGATGGCGACCTCCAGCCCCTGCAGGGCCCCCTTGCGCTCGCGGATGGTGAAGAGGTCCAGCAGGCCCTGGGTGGGGTGCTCGTGCATGCCGTCGCCGGCGTTGACCACCGAGGCCCTCAGGTGCCGTGCCACCAGGCCGGCCGCGCCGGAATGGGCGTGGCGCATGATCAGCACGGACAGGTTCATGGCCTCCACCACCCGCACGGTGTCCAGCAGGGTCTCGCCCTTGGTGATGGAGGAGGCCGAGGCCGTGATGTTGACCACGTCGGCCGAAAGCCGGGTGGCGGCCAGCTCGAAGCTGGTGCGCGTGCGTGTGGAGGCCTCGAAGAACAGGTTCACCACGGTCTTGCCACGCAGGGCAGGCACCTTCTTGACCGGCCTCTGCACGATCTCCTTGAAGGAGAGGGCCTGGTCCAGGATCAGGTTGATCTCCCCGGGCTCGAGCTCCTCCAGGCCCAGGAGGTCCTTCCGCGAAAGTTTTTCGATGGCGGCCATTCCCTACTCCAGGATGACGACCTTGTCTTCCCCGTCCTGCTCCTTCACCATCACCTTCACCAGCTCGCGCAGGGAGCTGGGCACGTTCTTGCCCACGTAGTCGGCCCGGATGGGAAACTCGCGATGGCCCCGGTCCACCAGCACGGCCAGCTGGATATGGGCCGGCCGGCCGTGGTCCAGCAGGCCGGTCATGGCGGCCCGGTCGGGGCCCTGGGGATCGAAGAACCGCAGGCGCAGGGCGTGGACGTCCTTGCCGAAGACGGTGGCCAGGTAGACGGACAGGTTCCCCGGGTCGCCCGCCACCCGGGGAGCAGCGCGCAGCCACTC
>JAJYGY010000374.1 GCA_021790555.1 bacterium | reverse complement strand
TTCCTCCTCCAGGCGCTTGGCCACCACCGGGTCGTCGGTGGTGTAGGGCAGCACCACGAAGCCCTCCTTGACCAACGCGCGGCAGGCCGACAAAGTTTCCGCCGTGTCGGGCCACAGGGTGGTGGGATTGGAGAGCACCTCCAGCTTGATCCAGGGGGTGCCCAGGGCCTCGCGGGCCAGCCGGGCCAGGCGCAGGGCCTCGCCGGCGGTGTAGGCCCCGGCCGTGTTGGGAAGCAGCCGGACCTTCCCCGGGTCGATGAAGTCCAGCACGTTCTCGCCCGAGGAGCCCGAAAGGTCGTGCCGGGCCACGGCCAGGGTGGCCATGCAGGCCCCCGCCGCCGCGTGGCAGTCGCGCATGGCCGCGAAGGAGGGGTAGCGGCCCGTGCCGAGGATGATCCTGGACCCGAGCGCCTCCCCGGCGATCACCAGGGGTTTGTCCTCCACGTCCCCCTGCGCCTTGCCGGGTTTTTCCATCATCTTGTCCAAAGCCCGCCTCCCACGAACCGCACCACCTCCACCTCGTCCCCCTCCTTCAGCGCCTTTTCCCCGCGCCGCTCCCGCGGGATGACGTCCAGGTTGACCTCCACGGCCACGACCTCGGACCGGATGTTCATCAGGTCCAGCAGGGAGGCCACCGTGGTCGTCTCGGGGATTTCCTTGGGTTTGCCGTTCAGTTGGATGTTCATCGCGTGGTCACCGTTTCGGCTGGCAGCGGGGGCAGAACACCGTGGTCCGCTGCGACACCAGGATCTTCCTCAGGGCCGCGCCGCAGGCCAGGCAGTTCGCGCCGTGCCTTCCGTACACCCGCAGGCTTTCCTGGTTGCGCCCCTTCTCGCCGTGGGCCCCGCGGAAGTCCATCAGGGTGGTTCCCCGGTTGCGGATGCCCTTCCTCAGCACCCGGGGGATGGCGTCGAAGAGGGCGCGCAGGTCCTTCTCCCTCAGCCTTTCGATTCTACTCCTGGGGTGGACGCCAGACAAGTGCAGGGCTTCGTCGGCGTAGATGTTGCCCAGCCCGGCCACCGGGGACTGCGAAAGCAGGGCCGCCTTCACCATGCCGCGCCGGGCCCGGAAGGCCCGCCGGAAGGCGTCGAAGCGCCAGTCCGGCCCCAGGGGCTCCAGGCCCAGGCGGGCCAGGGGCTTGAAGCCCTCCAGCTGGCCGGGCTCCAGCAGCCTCCAGTGCCCGAACTGGCGGATGTCGCGGTACTGCACCCGGTCGCCTCCCTCCAGGTGGAAGAGCAGGTGGGTGTGGGCGTCCGGGGCGTGCTGGCCGGGGGTGCGCTGCAGGCCCGTCACCGGGTGGGCCACGAAGCCGGGCGTGTCCTTCCTGGTCCGGTCCCAGTAGGTCAGCTGCCCGCTCATCCCCAGGTGGCCCAGCAGCACGTGGCGGTCCAGGAACATCAGCAGGTACTTGCCGCGGCGCGAAATCCGGCGCACCACCTGGCCGCCCACCAGGCGGCAGAAGGCCGCGGCGTCCATGCCGCGCACCTGCTTGGGCAGGCGCAGCTCCACGCGTTCGATGCGGCGGCCTTCCACCCTGGGCTTCAGGCCCCTGACGATGGTTTCGACTTCGGGGAGTTCGGGCATGGCTTCGGCCGGAGCCGGGATCCAAATGGGGGAATCTTCAGAACCTTCCGTCCGCCCTGGCCGCGTCCAGGACCATGGCGTGGGAGGCCTCCTTCTGCTTCAGGGACATGGGGGGGTAGTGCCGCAGCACCGCGTCGGAGATGGTCATGGGCAGGTCCCGCGCGAGGGCCAGGGGCAGGCGCAGGTCCACCGACTGCTTGTGGTGGAAGCGGCGGTCCGGGGCCTTGAGGGCCAGCCAGCGCGAGGCGATGGGCCGCCCCAGGTCCACCGAAACCGAGCAGGCTCCCGAACGCGAGGCCGAAAAGGTCCTCAGGGGCAGCAGGGCCAGGTCGAAGAAGTAGCTGGCCTTTCCCTGCCCCAGGGGGGCCCGGCCCCAGATGGAGCTTCCCAGGCCGGGCAGGGCGTAGGCCCGGCCCCAGTTGAAGCGGCGGAACACCGGCGGGTTCTGCTGGCGGTGGACGAACGTGTAGTAGCTCAGCTCCAGGACCGCGCCGGCCCCCCGCGAAAGTGAAAGCGGGAAGACGTAGAGCTTGGAGTAGACCCGCCCCCCCATCTTGGTGGAGGGGCTGCGGCCCCGGCCGTCCTCGCCCCCTCCCGAAATCCAGCGCTCGGTGCGCACCGGCACGCCGTTCTTCAGCCGGCCCTGGTAGACCTGGATCTGGGGGGCCCCGCCGCTTTCCAAAAACTCGCGCAGCACGGGCTTCAGCACGCGGGCGGTGCCGCTCCCGCCCCGGACGCCGCAGGTCAGGCCAAGGTAGAAGCCGGTCTCGGGCTCGGGCAACCCCAGAAAAAAGCGCCCCGAAGGGCCCGGGTTTTCCAGCGCCAGGCGGGTCTCCACGCGCAGCAGCAGCGAATCGGGTTCCTGGTCGGGGAAGTAGCGCCGGCGTTCACCCTCCTGCATCCAGGCCAGGCGCGCCCGCGCCGAGACCGACAGCGCCTCCAGGGAACCGCCCGGAGGCGCCGAGACCAGGCCCGGGGCCAGGCAGACCGATTCCACCAGGGGGCCGGGCTTTCCCGCCGAGGCCGCAAAAACAGGCTCGCCTGCGCTCCAGAGGCAGGCGCAGGCGAGGAGGAGAAAGGCGGCCAGGTGCCGGGCCCGGGGCCCGGGGCGGTCAGGATTTCCGCAGGGCGTCACGGATGTCCTTCTCGAAGACTTCCTGGGGATGGTACCCCACGTATTCGTGCAGGATCTCGCCGTGCTTTCCGATCATGAAGGTCGTGGGGATGGCCTGGATGCCGCCGTATTTCATGGAATACTGGTCGTCGTCGTCGTGGGACATGGAGTAGTCCACCTTGGTGTCCCCGAAGAAGCGCCGCACGGCCTGGGCGCCTCCCTGGTCCACCGACATGCCCCACACCACCAGGCCCTTCTTGCGGAACTGCTTCTGCAGTTCCATGAAGTGGGGGATCTCCATGCGGCAGGGCGGGCACCAGGTGGCCCAGAAGTCCACGATGACCACCTTGCCGCGCATCTTGGAAAGCTCCAGGGTCTTGCCGGTGAAGAGGTCCTTGGCCTTGATGTTGGGGGCCTTCTTGCCGATGGAGACGGCCCCGGCCAGCGAGGCGAGGCCAAGCAGGGCCGCGGCGAGAAGAAGCGCCTTCTTTTTCATGGATCACCTGAAAGCGGAGGTGTGGTCGGAAGGGCGGGCAGCCGGGCGCCTATCCGTTTTGCCTGAGGGCCGACAGGATGTCGGCCTCGAATTCGGACGGATCATGATACCCCACATACCGCTTTAAAATCACCCCCTTTTCGCCGATCAGGAAGGTGGTGGGGATCTCGTGGATCTGCCCGTACTTGAAGGCCAGGTC
>JAJYGY010000203.1 GCA_021790555.1 bacterium | reverse complement strand
GCCGACGACGGCGTCAAGCCCCAGACCCTGGAGGCCATCGACCACGCCCGGGCCGCCGGGGTGCCCATCGTGGTGGCGATCAACAAGATCGACAAGGAGGGCGCCAACCCGGACCGGGTGATGCAGGAGCTTTCCAAGCAGAACCTGATGCCCGAGGAATGGGGCGGCAAGACCATCTACGTGCAGATTTCCGCCAAGAAACGCCTGAACCTGGAGAAGCTCCTCGAGATGCTCCTGCTGGAGGCCGAACTGCTGGAACTGAAGGCCAACCCCGGCCGGCCCGCCCGCGGCGTCATCATCGAGGCCAAGCTGGACAAGGGGCGCGGCCCCGTGGCCACGGTGCTGGTGCAGGGCGGAACCCTGAAGGGCGGCGACATCTTCGTGACGGGCAACTACTTCGGCAAGGTCAGGGCCCTGATCGACGACCACGGCAGCAAGATCGACCAGGCCGGCCCCTCCACCCCGGTGGAGGTGCTGGGCCTGCAGGGCGTGCCCGCGGCGGGCGACAACTTCCAGGTGGTGGAGGACGAGCGCCTGGCCCGCCAGATTTCGGCCAAGCGCCTGGACGCCCAGAAGGAGCGCGACCGGCGCATGAAGTCCCACGTGAAGCTGGACGACCTCTTCGACCACATCCAGGAAGGCGAGCTGAAGGAGCTGCGCATCGTCATCAAGGCCGACGTGGCCGGCTCCTCCGAGGCCATCAAGGAGTCGCTGGAGAAGATCGACTCCAACAAGGTGAAGGTGAAGGTGATCCACGCCGGCGTCGGCCACGTCAACGAGACCGACGTGATGCTGGCCGCCGCCTCCGACGCCATCATCCTGGGCTTCCACGTCAAGGCCGAGGGCAAGGCCGCCGACCTGGCCAAGACCGAGCAGGTCGACGCGCGCTTCTACGAGGTCATCTACGACCTCGTCAACGACGTGCGTTCGGCCATGGAGGGCCTGCTGGAGCCCCACTACAACGAGGTCGTCTCCGGCAAGGGAGAGGTGCGGGGCGTCTTCCGGGTGAAGGGAAGCATGGTGGCGGGGACCTACATCACCAGCGGCAAGGTGACGCGGGGCGGGTCGGCCCGGCTGCTCCGCAACGGCGAGAAAATCTGGGAAGGCAAGATCGGGTCGCTCAAGCGCTTCAAGGACGACGCCAAGGAGGTCGCCACCGGCATGGAATGCGGCATCGGCCTGGAGGGCGCCTCGGACATCCAGATCGGCGACGCCCTGGAATTCACCATGATGGAAGAGGTGGCCCAGAAGTTGTGAGGAGCCACCGCCCCGGGAACGGGGTCCGGTTGTCTTGAAAGAAGGCGCGATGGCATTCAAAAGGTCAGCCCGGGTCGCGGATTCGATGCAGCGGGAAATCAGCCAGATGATCCTGCGCGAGGTGAAGGACCCCCGCGTCGGCTTCGTCACCGTCACCGAGGTGCGGCTTTCCGACGACCTGC
Source organism: bacterium (assembly GCA_021790555.1). GTDB lineage: Bacteria > Oederibacteriota > JAJYGY01 > JAJYGY01 > JAJYGY01 > JAJYGY01. The sequence continues at coordinate 1,993 of JAJYGY010000203.1, read as the reverse complement.
GCAACGCCCGGGTCTGGGTGTCGGTTTTGGGCGACGCCAAGGCCAAGAAGCAGGGCCTGGACGGCCTGCGCTCGGCCACGGCCTTCATCCAGAGGGAGGTCAACCACCGCCTGGGGCTGAAGGTGAGGACGGAGATCCTCTTCGCCCTGGACGAGAGCGCCGAAAAGGGGGCCCACATGGAGGCCCTGGTGCGGGAGGCGCGCAAGCAGGACGAGGAGAAGGCGGCCGTCCAGCCCGACAAGGCGGATCCGAAGTCATGACCGACGGGTTGGTCCTCGCGGACAAGCCGGCGGGCATGACCAGCCACGACGTGGTGGCCGCCCTGCGCCGGGCCTGGGGGCGGCCCAAGGCCGGACACGCCGGCACCCTGGACCCCCAGGCCACCGGGCTTTTGGTGGTGGCCCTGGGCGGGGCCACGCGCTGGCTTCCCTACCTTCCCTCGGACAAACGCTACCGGGCCACGCTCAGGCTGGGGCTGCGCACCGACACCCAGGACATCTGGGGAAGCCCGCTGCCGTCTTCGCCGCCCGCCCCGTTGCCGCCCGCCCGCGAGGTGAAGGCCCTGCTGGAGGGCATGACCGGCGAGAGGCTGCAGGTGCCCCCCATGGTCTCTGCCCTGAAGCACCGCGGCCGGCCCCTCTACGATTACGCCCGCCGCGGCCAGGAGGTGGATCGGACGGCCAGGCCGGTGCGGATCTACGCGCTTTCCGTGGGCCGCCAGGAGGGCGACGAGACCGAGTTCGAGGTGCATTGTTCGGGGGGGACCTACATCCGGTCGCTCTGCGCCGAGGCGGGGGAGGCCCTGGGCTGCGGGGGCTGCCTTTCGGCGCTGCGGCGCACGGCGGTGGGGCCGTTCCGGGTGGAGGAGGCGGTCCGGGTGGAAAGCCTGGTGAAGGAAAAGGCCGCCGGTCCCCGCCTGCTGGGCGCGGACCGCTCCCTGGCCCATCTCCCCGGCCTCCGGGTGGGGGCCGCGCAGGAGAAGCTGCTGGCCCAGGGAAGGGACCTGCCCTGGCCCGGGGGGCTGGAGGGCGAGGGGCCCCTGCGGGTGCTTTCAGACCAGGGCGGGCTGCTGGCCCTGGGGCGGCGCCAGGCCTCCCCGGCCGGATGGCGGCTGCATCCGGAAAGGGTCTTTCATCCGGAAGGGCGGATCGCGTGATCGTTTTGAGGAAGATTCCGGGCCGCGCGCGCTTTCCGGGGCTGGTCCTGACCATCGGCGTGTTCGACGGCGTGCACCGGGGCCACCAGGAGATCCTCAGGCGGACCCTGCGCCGGGCCCGCGCCCGGGGCGGCACGGCGGCGGCCCTGACCTTCGACGGGCACCCCACCCGGCTGATTTCGCCGGCCTACAGCCCTCCGATGCTGACCAGCACCCGGCAGAAGCTTCAGCTGCTGGAGGCCCAGGGCCTGGACCTGGTGATCCTGCTGGAGTTCAGCCCCGCCTTCGCCGCCATCCCGGCCGAGGCCTTCGTGGACGAGGTTCTGATCAAGCGCCTGGGGGCGCGCGAACTGGTGGTGGGCTACGATTTCGTGTTCGGCCGTCAGGGCCTTGGAAACGCGGCCCTGCTGAAGGAAAAGGCCGCCCAGGGCGCCTTCCGCCTGGAGGTGGTGGGCCCCCGCAACCTGGGCGGGGCGCCGGTTTCGTCCACGCGCATCCGTTCGGCCGTGCTGGCCGGGGACGCCAGGGAAGCCGCCCGCCTGCTGGGAAGGCCCTACCAGGTGGAGGGGCGCGTGGCGCGCGGCAGGGGCCTGGGCGCGGGCCTGGGCTACCCCACGGCCAACCTGGCCACCGGCCAGGAACTCCTCCCCAAGCCCGGGGTGTGGGGCGGAAGGGCGCGGGTGAAGGCCCCGGGCGCGGCCTGGATCCCCTTCATCGCCAACCTGGGGAAGCGCCCCACCCTGGAGCGGGCCGGAGCCCTGGTGCTCGAACTGCACCTGCTGGACACCCGCGGAAACCTGTATGGAAGGGAAATGGAGGCCGAATTTCTGGTCTACC
>JAJYGY010000070.1 GCA_021790555.1 bacterium | reverse complement strand
GCCGATGCCGCTGTTTCCCGCCGGAGGAAGCGTGTCCGAAACCACGGCCACGCGATAGGACCTGGAAGGTTGCTTCCGGGGTGGGAAGCTCCCCCGGACCTGGGAGCCGTCCGGAAGACCGGTGGATTGGGCAGGACGATACGTGGCGGTTCCGGCTCGTTTCATATCCGTTCCCATCCCTCCGGGGCGAGGTCCCGGTCGTCGTTTCCCGAGAATTCATTGAACCATCGCCTGGGGCAGACCACCCGCTTGGCGGGATGGTCTCCCAGCCAGGCGCCCCACCAGCTGAAGCTGCTGTTGGCCGTGACGTGGTGCTGGCAGGCCGACATCAGGCGCAGGTCCTCGTGGGCCACCTGGGGGGGGTTGTGGCGCACGAGCACCAGGGGATAGGACAGCTTCAGGTTCGCCTCCACCCAGTCGGGATCGTCGGAAAAGGCGAAAAAGGTGGGCCGCCCGCCCGCCCATCCGGCGATCCGGTCTGCCGCGGCCCGGTAATATTCCAGGGAACAGGAACCGTGGAAAGCCTGGGTGGCCGGTTTTTGGACGTAATCCCCGCGGCGCACATGCAGGCTGACCGAAAGGTGATCGCGGATGCGCGCGAGCATCTCCGCGTTCACGCCCTCCGCCTCGTCCTTCAGCCGGAACTCCCGGCGGAGGATGTCGGCCGCGTCCCGGAAATATTTCTCCGACTGCCAGTATCCGTTCAGGTAGTAGTCACGGCGCGGATCCAGGGAGAGCTCCTGGTAGTGGAAGCCGGCCTCCTGGATCCAGCCAGTCGAAGCCTGCCAGTCAAGCCCGGCCAGCCGGCGAAGCCGGCGGCGGACCCTTTGGAACGGGGATTGGAACGGCCACCGCTGCCGCCAACCCGCCAATCGCTCCTCGATCCGGAAGGGACCCAGGGCGTAGCTGCGGTCGGGATCCCTGCTGACGTCGTGGATGTCCATCCAAAGTTCCTGCCCGTGCCGCCGGGCCAGGGCCCGCCCAACGGAGTATTGGAACATCTGGTTTCCCAGACCGCCCACGAGACGGGTGACGATCATGATTTGACTCCGGTCATGAGGGGCGCCATCGCAGGAACCTTCTGGCCGCGGCCCTGAAATGGGACGCCTTGAGGGCCGACACGCCCGCCAAAGGAGTCGGGAGGCTGGCCAGGTAGAAGGAAAGGCCCTTCCTTCCGGACAGGGCGCAATATTGAAAGAAAAGTTCCCGGGCCACCTGCCGCAAGGCAGGCTCCCGCAGGGCCTTCAGGGACCGGTTCTGCCCAATCAGGTCGAGAAGCCATTTTCTGATCCCGGGCAGGAGTTCCGGCCTGGGCGAGCGGAACGGAGGGCAGATCGCCGCGTGCGATCCCTCTTCCTCCCGACCGACCCGGAATCCCAAGGCCCGCAGTTGCCCGAGGCGGAGCCTGTCGGCGGTGTTCCGATCCGCGTCGGCGTTGGCCACGCTGGACTGACCTTCATGAATCCGGTACCGGACCAGAGGCTCGGGCAGGTTTTCAAGCCGCGTTTTCAACGACAGGCGCAGCCAAAGATCGTAGTCTTCACAGGGATAGACGCGAAAGGCCCTTCCCCGGGGCAAAACCGCCCGCCGGAAAAGCACGCTGGAATTGCAGATGACATTGGCAAACAGCATCCAGGCCGCCACATGGTCGTGCGACCGCGGGCGGCCCTGAAAAACGTCCCGGTCAGGGTAAATGGAGAAATTGGAAGACCCCACCAGGCCGACCTCCGGATGGCGTTCAAGAAAGCCGACCTGCGTCTCCATCCGGCGGGGCAGACTGACGTCATCCGCGTCCATCATGGCAATGTAAGTGCCGCCGGCAAGGCGGATCCCCGTGTTGCGGGCCCCCAGGACCCCCTTCCCTTCCCGGTTCCTCACCACCCGCACGCGTGAATCCTCCCGGGCCAGGGAACGCAGCAGTGGAAGCGTGCCGTCGGAGGAGGGGTCATAGACAAGAAGGCACTCAAAATCGCCAAACGTCTGGTCCAGGACGCTGCGGACGGCCTCCACGACAAATCTCTCGGCGTTGTAGACGGGAATGATGAACGAAACTTTGGGGGCCATGGCCGCCTTTTCTCCGCCCTTCGCCGAAGGGAACCTCACGAGGCCGCTCCAGAACCCGTGCCTTTTTTTGAAAACCAAAAGCAGGCGCACCCGTATCCCTGCGCGTCGGACAGTTCCTCCCCCGCCTCCGGGACGAATTCTCCCTGGTCCGTCACCAGGGCCCTTTCCTTCAATTCGAACCCCTCAAAAAGCCCCAATACCTGCCTCAGGCCGTAGATGCGGTGGGCGTTAAATTGAATCCTGGGAACGCCGACCGGGACGACAAAAAGCAGGTTGCCCCCCGGCTTGACGATCCGCTTCAATTCGGCCAGGGCTTTCAGATCCCCGTCGTAATCCAGGGGATCCCCGTAGCGGCCCAGGCCGACGTGTTCCACCACGTGCATGCACGAGACGGATTCCGCGCTGCCGTCGGCCAAGGGAAGCTTGAGCAGGTCCCCTTGCAGGCATTCCAGGCCCTTCAGGCCCAGCCTGGCCGGCCGGTAGTCATAGAAACGGATCGGGACGAAGGACGAGGCGATCCCGACAAAAAAAAGACTGGAGGAAAAATCGAGATGAAGGGACGGCCGCGTCCTTTCCAGCACCCTGGCCGCCCACGAGGTGTGGAAGACATAATGGGCGTCGAAGGAGGTGGTGGCGGTCCTGTCGTGAAGGCAGGGATAAAGATCCTTGGTCCGCAGAGTGAAGCGGCCGGAGGCGCGCCTTGCCCGTCCGCGAAAACGGCCGTAATCGACCCAAAACCTGACCGTGTGAAAAAACCATTTGGCGGAGGTCTTTGCCCATCCTGGCGTCCACCTTTTGGCGGCCCGAACCAACCGCCTTTTCCAGTCCAAGCCCTCGGCCATGTCAGCCTTCCTTCTTGTGTGTCCATGTCAAGGCCGGCCCCAAAATGCCCGGCCTTCTGGCCATCCAGTAGGGAGACTCGCTCAACCCCCCCGAGATCGTGAATGAGACGGACGCCGGGCTTTTCCCCGGGCTGAAAAGCCATTCCCGCCAGTGCAAGGAGGCGATCAGCTCGACATGGTAGGTCCCCTCATTCAGCATCCTCGAAGGAATCTGGCTGTGGAAACAGTGGTACCCGGCCTCCCCGGAAGGCCAGTCCTGCTCGCGGGCGTCCGTCTGATAGCTCCAATAGAGCAGCTGGAAATCCTCGGTGTAAAGGGCGTAACCGATGCAAAGGGCCGGATCAGGCTTCAAGATTTTGCCGCGGATAGTGACCCCAAAATAGTCGTCATTTCCAACCGGGCCGCCCAAAGGAAGGCCATCCTTCCCGGAAATGGTGAGTTCCTCGGGGACAAAATAATGCCCTGAAACCCTTCCGGCGTTCCGCCAGACCCCCCCTTCCAAGGCGCTGGCCTTCATGTATTCGGAGATCACCGACGGCACATCC
>JAJYGY010000066.1 GCA_021790555.1 bacterium | reverse complement strand
ATTGAGCCCGGCGCTGGCGGTGTGGATCTGGCAATGGTCCAGGTAGAGCCACCGGTCTGGCGAGGGGCCGCCGCTGGTGAAGAACCCCCCCGAAGCCCCGTATCCCTGGGCGATCTCGTAGGAATAGGTCAGGAAGTCCGAAAAGTGGTCGTCCAGGAAGGCGCCGTTCATGGAAAGCTCGGTGCCGTAGACGAAGCCCCGCGCGTAGTTGTAGGGCTCGGTGATGGCGGTGTTGAGCAGCTGGGTGTCGTCCAGCAGGTTGACGGCGTCCTTGTAGTAGGTGTTGACGCTCAAAAGCTGGCCTCCCAGCTGCCGGGCCACCCCGGCCTCGTAGTAGTCGTCCTTCTCCGACTTGATGTCGTAGGGGGCCAGGGTCCCCTGCCCCAGCTGCTGGAAGGTGGCGCGCAGGTCCTCGGCCGGGGCGGGCTGGAAGAGCTTGCCGTAGTACACGTGGAACTTGGTGTCCCGGCAGGGCATCCAGTTGAGCCCCAGGCGCGGCTGCACCAGGTAGTCGGAACTGGTCGCGTCGGGAAACAGGTACTGGATGGCGTCGTAGCGCAGCCCGACGTTGAGCACCAGGGGTTCGACGATGGTGATGTCGTCCTGCACGTAGGCGCTTTCCTGATAGTCGTGGTCGGTCCCGTTGTCCGAGCTGGTGACCACCGGCAGGGCCAGGCCCGCGGCCGTGGTGCCCGTCACCGCCATGATGGTGACCGGTCCGTGGGCCTCGGCGGCCTGGAACTGGAACCCGGCCTTGACCAGGTTGGCCGGATTGGGGCGGACCGTATAATCGCCCTGCAGGCCCATGTTGTCGGTGACGCGCTGCTCAAAGAACGAATCCGGCGTGGCGCCGGGAACGAGTTCCTTCCCGTTGACCGTGGCGGCCGAGGCCAGGTCGTTGGAGGGGTCCCCGTGGAAGGTCACCCGCGAGTACTTCCAGTAGGGCGCCAGCCGCAGGAAGGAGTCGTCGGAAAACGTGTGCTTCCACATCAGCTCCACGTAGTCGTTGCCTTCCATCTGGGTGTCGTTGGTGTTGCTGGGCAGCCAGGGGAAGGCGGGGTTGCCGTAGGCGTCTGAAAACGGGCTTCCGTCCGGGTTGGTCCCGCTGAAAAAAGGGTCCGTGGCCAGGAAGTTGGAGGGGTAGTTGGGGATCTGGGTGCTCTTCTGCTCGTTGAAGGCGGTCAGGATCAGCTTGTCCCAGTTGTCCATGACCCAGTCGATCTTGGTGAACTGGTTGTTGCTCTGGCTGTGGTCGTGCACGGCCTGGATGCCGCCCTGGGCCTGGTTGGATTCCGAGGCCGGCTCCGGGGTGTCCAGCCCGCGGTCCGTGCTGGTGTAGCCGCCCGCCAGGAAGTAGTGCAGGGCCCCGGAGGGGTCCGAGCCGCCGTAGGTGAGCTGGGGGGCGAAGGTGTCGTAGGACCCGTAGCTCAGGTCCAGGCTGCCGCCGGGCGCCAGGGTGCCGGACTTGGTGAGGATGTTCACCACGCCCGCCAGGCGGTTGCCGTATTCCGCGGGCAGGCCCCCGGTGATGACCACCATGCGCTGGATGTCCAGCACGCTGAAGGCGTCGCCGAAGGTCCCGGCCGCGCTGTCGGGAAGCTGCACGCCGTCGATGTCGTACTGCAGGTTGGCGTGGTTGCCGCGCGTGAAGACCTGGCCGAAGGGCCCCCGCACGAAACCCGGCTGCGTGGCATAGAGGACCTTGGTCAGCGGCTGGGTGGTGCCCCCGGGAAGCCGGGCGATCTGTTTCCGGCCCAGCTCCTGCGAGCTTTCCGCGGCCGAGCCGTCGATGCGGTGCAGGGCCGCCCGCACGGTCATGCGCATCTCGCCGCCCGCCGCGGCCTGGGGACGCAGCTTCAGCGGCAGGTTCACCGCGCTGGAGGCCAGGCGGACGGCCTCCTGAAGGCGGGCGAAGCCGGCAGCCGCCACCCCAATGTGGTAGCCGCCGAAGGCAAGGTCCGGGAAGGTGAAGCCCCCCATGGCGCCGGTGCTGACGGACCGGGCCGCCTCCCCGCCGCCGCCCAGGGTGACCAAGGCACCCGAAACCGCCACCCCCTGGTTGTCCAGAACCTGCCCCGTGATTTCGCCGCTGACCGTGGCGCGCGCCCGCGCGGCGAGAAACAACGCCATCAACCCCGCGAGAAAAATCCAGCGGAAACAATCCCTCATGCCGTCCTCCCTGTTGGAACCGGGGCGCGGACGCGCCCGCCTTCCCGCCCAAAGGTGGGAAAGCCGGGCGCGCGCGGGCTTCCTCCCATGGCTGGGAAGGGGCCCGGACGCGTCCCGGGTCAAGAAACGGATGGAAACCGGAATCTTGGATGGGCCTACAGGGACTGCGGGGGACCGCGGAGGGAATGCAGGGGATGGAAGGAGGCCAGCAGGAAGGCCGGGCAGGCCGAATGCTCCTGGCCCCTTTCCAGCCGGGGGGCCAGGAAGGGCGTGGCCAGGGCCACCAGGATCTGGTGGGCCTGGACGATGTTCTGGCAGATGGGGCAGGTGTCGGGATTGTGGACCGGCCGGCCGGCCGCCGGATCCGGGGAGAAGGCCAGGCCCGCGCGGGCCTCCGCCTGGCCCTGCTGGGCCAGTTCGTGGCACAGGTGCAGGGGCGGCAGCAGGAGGTCGGCGAAGAGGAACAGGCCCAGCAGGGCCAGGTTCAGGCCGGCCTTGAAGGGCCCCCTGGGAACGCGGGATTTGAAGAGGAACGGCCGCATGGCCCTTGTCATAGCCCCGCGGCCGGGGTCTTGTCAAGCACCTTGGCCCAAAAAACGGGAGAGACTTTGACGAAACGGTGAGGTGAAAGTTCCTTGACCAAGGTCAAAACGGCAAAAAAAAGGCCCTTTCCAAGGAAAGGGCCCGTCGTTCACGGCTTGGGCGGATGGGGCCGGTCGCGGGGGCCGCGGCCCTTTTCCACCACGCTGGGATGGTCCCAGGAGCGGACGACGACGCGGCGCCTCCAACGCTGGGTGAAACGGTTCCTCTCCTCGCGGGTCAGGCGCCTGGGCTTCTCCAGGCCCCGCCGCGTGGCCCGGCAGGCCTCGCCGGCCGGCAGCGCCACGCGGTTCGCGCCCGAAGGACCGCTCAGGAGCACCGTCCCCTTCACCACCCGGACGGTGGTGGCCCCCGAGGGCCCCACCTCAGCCTCCCAGTCCGTTCCTTTGGAGGCCACCAGGGCGCGGGTTTCCAGCTGGAAACCCGGTGCCGTGGCGGGCTTCCCAGCCAGGACGTGGAAGAGGCCCTTCTCCAGGTCGAAAAGGGCGGTTTCCGGGTCGAGGCGGCGCAGGACGAAGTCGCTGAAGGGCCCCAGGTCCAGGCGGGAGCCGTCCTCAAGCAGGATTTCGGCGCCGCTGTTGTCGCCCGTGACGACCCGGTCGCCCTGGGAAAGGAAAAGGCCGGCGGCCAGGGGTCTGGGCGTGGGGGCGCGCGCGGCCTGCCAGGTGACCCTGCCGCTGACCTCGGCCACCCTGGCCCGGGCGGACAGGTCCGC
>JAJYGY010000327.1 GCA_021790555.1 bacterium | reverse complement strand
CGCCATGGCCCGCACCAGGACCGACAGCCCAAATCCCTTTTTCATGACATCCTCCGTGTGGAAAAGTTAAACCGCTCCTCGCGTTTAACTCTATCCACACCCGGGGATGAATGCAAAAATTAAAATTTACTAAATTATGATGTTATTTATAAATAAAGACACAAAAAATAAAGCATCTTCCTGCCTGTCGCGGTCGTGCCTGAATCTCAAATCCCTGGCCTCTTTCGCGGTTTCAAGGCCTTATGAAGATCCTCTCACCTGAAAAACACCCCTGGGTAAAAGTCCATCCACGCCGAGACGGTATCGATGTCGTCGTTTTCGGCGGAAAAAATGGTGCCTGGGGTGTTGGGATTGACCAGGTAATGGGTGTGGGAATACTGCGCGCCCAGGGTGAGCCAGGGAGCGCAGGGGATGGAGGCGCTGAAGTCCTCCTCGGCCCACAGAGGCCCGGAATTTTGCCAGCCCTCCCAGTGGGCATAGGACAAGCGGAAGATCCCGAGCCAGCCGTCCGGGTTGGCGTCGAAGCCGAAGTCCGGCTCGGCCACCTTGTCCCAGGAGCCGCACTGCAGGGAGAAGCCGGCCCCCAGCCTGGGCTGGCTGTCCTGTGAGCTGGTGTTGACGCTGGTCGCGCCCTGGCTGTAGCTGGTTCCGCTGCCCAACGAAGTATTGCCGTCGATGAAAAACGCGGCGTTTCCGGGCAGGGGCAGGACCGCGCCGAGTTCCGGACGCTTGTCCCAGGTGGTGTAGGTGGCCGACGCGTCCGGGGCGGTGTAGGAAATCTGGTCCAAGCTGCTGTCCTGGAAGTACCCCACGCGGAAGCTGGGAACCCAGTAGGGACCCAGGGGCCCGCCGACCCGTCCCCAGGCGCCGGTGCGCATGCCCAGGAGCGCGGCCGGATAAATCTTAGCCCCGACATCCCAGGACCCGAAGCCGATGGCATCCACCCGCGTGGTGCTGGCGAACTGGCTGTGCTGATAAAAGGCGTTTTCAGTCAGGTTGAACCCCACGCTGCCGTCGTCCAGGCTGGCCTCCAAAGTGAGCCAGGTGGCCAGGGGCAGCCCAAAGCCGATGTTTCCCTCGACCTGATCCTGGCGTGTGCGCGTGTATTCGACGTCGCCCGGGCCCAGGTAGGCGGGGTTGCCGCCCACCACCCCATAGACCGGGATGGAGAGGTCGCCCTGAAGCACCTGGCTGCCGAAACCCAGGCTTCCACCCAAGCCCAGGGAGGGGATCAAAAAATAGCCGTCCGGGTTGAGGGGCCTGGGCTCGGCGCCGGGCGAGATCCGCCGGGGGGCCGGCTGCGCAGCATCCTGTTCCCGGGACGGCTCCCAGGCCTGGGCGTCGGGTGAATAATAGCCGGATTCCGCGGGCGCCTGGGGGGTGGGCGAGGCTTCCGCCCCATAACCGCTACGGACCTCGCTTCGGAAGACGCCGCCGGGCTGGTACCATCCCTGGGCCTCCAGACCAAGGCACGGCAGGCACAGGCAAACCCCGGCAAGCATCATGAATCCTCGCATCCATTCCTCCCCTGGTGAAAGGCGTTTCAAACGGGTCTCGGTGGGCCCTTTCCATACCCTATTAGGTAGCATGTAGGCCGTTCCTCGAGTGGGATAGATGTGCTATCCCTGAGTGAAGTTTCTTGGCGGAGACTCACTCACAGGAGGAACGGCCATGGGAAAGAATAGCAAACGGCAGTCGAAACGCAAGGTCCCAGAAGTGACGCGGCGGGACCAGGTGTTCGTTGGCCTGGACGTGCACAAGCGGGACATCCACGCCGCGGTGCGTATCAATGGTGGAGAACCCGTCACCACGGTGATGCCGGCCAAGGCCGAGGCGGTGTTGGCTTACCTGAAGCCATACCGGCCCGGCCTGAAAAAGGTTGTCTACGAAGCAGGGCCGACCGGTTACAGCCTGGCGCGAGCCTTGCGGGAGGAGCAGATCCCGGTGGAGGTGATCGCGCCAGGAAAGATTCCGAGGCCGGCGGTGCGGGAATCCAAGAGCGACCGGCTGGACTGCCGCAAGCTGGCGGAATATGCCGAAAAAGGCCTGCTGAAGCCGGTGGCGGTGCCGACGCCGGAGGAGGAAGCCCTGCGTCAGATGGCCCGCGTGCGTGAATCGTTTTCTAATCAGCGTCGCCACCAGAAGCAACAGATCAAGAGTTTCCTGCTCTATCACGGACTGCCTGAGCCACCCGGGCTGTCGCATTGGAGCCGGGAGGCGGTGGTCGAGCTGAGAAACATGCCCATGAGCGACTTGCTCAGGTTCAGCCTGGACCAGCTGATGGACATGTTGGTGATGATCGAAGCACGCCTGGCCGAAGTGGACGCAAAGCTGGCCGAGGTTTTGAAGACTCTTCACCCCAAAGAGGTGAAGCGGTTACGCACCCATCCAGGAGTTGGGCCGGTCATTGCCACTTCTGTGTTGGCCGAACTGTATCAGCCCCAGCGGTTCGACAACAGCCGCGAAATCGCAGCCTACGTGGGTTTGGCTCCCAGGGTGATGCAAAGTGGCCAGACCCGGAAGGAAGGCCCGCTGATGCGTGGCGGACGGGCCGCTCTCAGGTCCAAGCTAGTCGAAGGGGCCTTGGTCTGGGTTCACCACGACCCCTTTGCCCGGAAGAAGTTCAACAAGCTGTTTCGTTCAACCGGCAGCGCGAAAAAGGCCATCGTCGCCATGGCGCGCCGGATGTTGGTGAATCTTTGGATCATGCTCACCAGGGCTGAGGACTACCGTCCCGCTCCCTGCCGGGCGTGATTCACCGGTGAAGTGGATTCGGGCTTGGGATTGACCACGTTTGCATCTGGTGCAACTCAGCACGCGAGTTAGGTGGTGGCATCCCAGGATTTACCTTGGTTTCGAACTGCTACCTTGTGCCTCGAGCACGCATAGCAGAAGGAATCCATCTTTCACCAGCACTACCTCAAGAAACTTTACCCTTGAGGAACGGCCTCATAGCAGATGCAGCCAAGGGGAAAACGGTTACAAAAAAAAGCCCCCCGCTTTCGCGGAGGGCTTCGGGATTCTCCACGGAGCGTGGATCAATAGAATTGCACGTCCGCCACGTAGATGTCGAAATGGGTCATGTACGAGGTGGGCTCTATCTGGAGCTGCATCAGGTCCGTCTCGTCCCAAGTGGCGCACAAAGCATTTGGCGTCGGTGAGGAACAATTGAGCCAACTCGGCTGCTGGAAGGTCGCCGCGCTTCCATTGCTCCCCACGGTCGGGAACGGAATCTGGATGAAGGTCCAGCTGCTGCTGGAAAGCGAACTGCTGGGCAGGTCGTGGTAGTAGTCCGCGCCCTGCTGGCCGCCTCCCGTGTCGTGCTTGATCATCAGCACGTGGTAGTCCTGCGAGGCGTCGTTGGTCGGGCCCAGCTTCACGTACATCTCGATCCCGTCCCTGGACACTTGGGTGAAGGGATACATGGTGGTGAAGTCGATGTAGCGCGCCGCGGTGGTGTCCGTGGTGTAAGCGAAGGACACGCCCATGCCCGCGTAGGAATA